>NZ_JAGJEE010000032.1:0-59669 GCF_018100885.1 Pseudoalteromonas sp. MMG013
TATAACAGTACCGACTTTCAATTAATTGTAGGCTATTCACGGTATGGGATTTATATAATAATATGAATTTATAAGTATTTGAAGTCTACATGTGTTTCAATTCTTCCTGACTTATTAAGGTGAGTTAATATCAAGAATAAGCTTTCTTACTTAATATTTACGTTTATTCTTAATTCACCCTTTATTCTTGTTGATTTATCTTTTATTTAAGGCTAGGTTAAACGCTCATATGTTTTTTGCAGATTTTTACTCTGCTCTAAATACCAAAAAATAATTAAAAAGACATAATGGAAGAGGGAAATATGAAAAATATACTTAGTGTAGTAGCATCTTGTGTTGTTTTAGTAGGTTGTAATGCAACGGATGATGACGCCGATAAACAGGCCAGAAATACTAATGGATATAAGTGTGAGCAAATTAGAGTTTTAGGATCAAGTATCCCTAAAAAGGTGTGTTCTACTCGGGAGCAACGTAAGCAAGCTGAGATCCGCTCAAAAGAAGCGACAAGAGACGCGCAGCGCCCTGTTACATTAAATGGTATTGAATAACCGTTATGCGGTTCTAGGGCCTCAAGCAGTGCCCTAGGGCTTTTTCAAATTGATGAGTTCTTTCCTCAGTAATTTTCAATTTACGTAAGACTTAACTCGATACCGAATCGAGCACGAATGAGTCAATACGTTTTCTATACCTGTGATGTAACTGTTAAAGCGCTTCTTTAATAGCATATTTTAGATTGTTTTTTATCTCATGATTTTAACTTTTATTTTACACTTAATATTTTATATAAAACTGAATGTTATTATCGGTATGTTGTTTATAAGTAAGTAAAGGTAGTGCTGGTTTCTAATGTGAAAATTAGCATGTGGTGTTAAATAATAGTTAATATTATTTTTTAACGATTTGTTAATTTATATTTCTCTTTGTTTGTTATACTTGTAACATTAAATTCTCTCTTATTAACTTTATGTTTTTTCTGATCATCATGAATTGTGAGTTATTTATAGTCTCCTAGTTGTAACCTAATAGTCGCGGCGTAATCCCCCCCGAAAGTATAAACATCGTGGTTAAAAGGTTTTTTTAAGCATTGCCATGATATCAGTTACCGATAGTTTACTTACAGAGTCACTACCAGAGAGTAATGTTTGCGCGAGATCTCGTTTATGTTGATGCAGTGCTACGATTTTTTCTTCTATGGTGTTTATCGCAATCAATCGATAAACGGTCACCGGGCGCAGTTGGCCCATGCGATGTGCACGGTCACTGGCTTGTTCTTCTACAGCAGGATTCCACCATGGGTCCATATGAATAACGTAGTCGGCGGCAGTGAGGTTTAACCCTGAACCTCCCGCTTTGAGGCTAATTAGAAATACTTGACCTTCACCTTGTTGAAAGGCATTGACGCGATGTTGTCTGTCTCTTTGTGGTGTACTGCCATCTAGGTATTGATAGTCCACGCCCTTGCTATCTAAGTGCTGTTTGATTAGTTGTAAATGTCCTACAAATTGGCTAAAAATGAGGGCTTTGTGATTATTTTCTTGGAGTTCATTTAATAGTTTATCAAGAGCGATAAGCTTCGCACTGGGGAGCGCATTGTCTGAAAGTACCAGCGATGGATGACAGCATGCTTGGCGAAGTTTAGTTAATTCTGCGAGCATTTTGATTCTTTGTGCGCCAGCTTGGTCTTGTTGAGATGTCGCGGTGAGGTTTTCTATCGCAGTTAGCCGTAGAGCTTCGTAAAGTGCCATTTCTTCTTCACTAAGTTGCACTTTAACATTAATATCCGTTCTGGCTGGTAGTTCGGTGAGTACCTGATCTTTCATGCGACGCAGTATAAATGGTTGGATCAGGTTTTTTAATTGAGAACGGGCTTTTTTAGCGGCAATTGGATCATCTTTAACATTGTCAATAGGCGTTGAGAAACGTGCACTGAAGCGTTTTAAGTTACCAAGCAGGCCGGGGTTAACAAAACGAAACAAGCTCCACAATTCGGTCAAATTATTTTCAATAGGTGTACCAGTGGTTATAAGCTTAAAATCGCCTTTTAATGCACATGCTGCAATCGAACGCTGTGCTAAAGGGTTTTTTAATGCCTGAGCCTCGTCAGCGACAATCGTTGACCATGTGCACGCTTGCAGTAATGCGCTCTCTCGTTGCAGTAACCCGTAGCTTATAATTAAGCAATCAAGACTGTTGAGCTGTTTTAAGGCATCAGCTCGTTTGGCTGAAGTTTTAATATCAGACAACAGTTTTATATTTAATGTAGGGGCAAATTTAGTTGCCTCTTGTTGCCAGTTGAAACAGACTGAAGTAGGCGCTATCACTAAGCTGGGACCTAAGTGTGCTCGAGAGACGAGCAGCGCAAGTGCTTGTAGTGTTTTGCCAAGCCCCATATCATCAGCTAAACACGCCCCAGCCCCCCAATGGGCAAGTCTCGATGCCCAATCAAATCCTTCAATTTGATAATCACGGAGTGTGGCACGTAATGTTGTGGGAACTTTGCATTCAAGGAGGTTAGCTTGCGTCATTTTAACATGTTGTTCATCCCAAGCATGTAATGTTTTCATTCTCATTCCTGTTGTTGCCTGTGATACATGTAAGCTGGCAAGTGGATGAAATTGTCCATTATCTGTTGCGATATTAAGTTGGTCTAAGCGTTGCTTTAATTCATCAGATAGGGCGAGTATTTGATGGTTATCCAGTTCTATAAATCGGCCATGAGCTTGAGAGGTTAACGAGAGTAACCTCTTAAGCTCAATTACATGAGAATCGTCAACGACCAAATGGCCCGATAAATCAAACCATTGATGTTTTTTGCTCAGAGCCAATTGCAAATGATGACTGTGCAGTGGTTTTGTCAAAGTCATTGTTTTACCTTTCGGCCAACGAAGGGTCAAAGGAATAGGGCAGGGATCTAACGCCGTGGTATGGTCTAGCTGCTGAAGTGTCTCCAAAGCAGTTTGTAAATCGTTAAGTTGGAGACGATTGTCTTGCATCGATAGAAATGCAGGGCAATGCGTATCTAATATATCAAGGTACTGCTCTTCTTGGATGAGGTTGCGACTAGTCGCAACGCGTTTGCCATTAAGTTCTGTGGTTATTTTGGCATTGCCAATACCAGGTTTGAACGTTGGCCCTTGCTCACCAAATGGCATCACAAAACAGGTAAACTCAAGTCCATCATGAAATGGTTGAATATTGATGACTAATCGAGCATCAGCAGGGTGGGTTTCAAGCCCTGTATCTAGTTCAGCAATGCTTGATTGAATGTTGAGTAAAGGCGCAATCGCACTGACGCTTTCTAGCACCTTTTCTTTAGCTGATATAGGAATTGTTAACCCTTCTTCACCAATGATCTGCGCGACTTTTAAGTGTTCTGGTGCAAAGACTGTAAGTCGATATTGCTCTGGGGCATATTCAGTTAACGAGTAATTCAATGGTATGCCATTCAAAGTTGCGGGAATCTCAGCGATACTCAGTACTAAATGATCATTTTGTTGCGTGATAAGTAACTCGGGCTGCGCCTTGTTCAATTCAATGGGTGTAAATACATCATCGACTAAAAATAAGTTCGGTGCACCGCATGCGGCGGTGAGTGCCCTTGCGCCTTCCAAAGTATAATGGGTTTTATCTTGCCATTGATTTGCTCTATTAATATGTGAACAAATATTAATGTCTTGCTCAGACATAAAAGTAAACTCGTGCGATTGTTCGTATAGACGTTGTAATGATACAGGGCGACCTTTACTCCATCCCGATGTCGTTTTTTTTTGCGCGCGTGCAGACAGTGAAATGCAAAACGGTGCTATGGTTATCTCCCATATTAGCCTTGAGGCTGTGTCCGAAAGGTGAGTGTCAGCTGATGTGTCTTCAGGAGCGAGCGAAATGAGTTTATCAAGTGCGAGATCCCAGCTTACTTTATGTGAAATAGCCTGTGTTAAATCAAAAAGGTTATGAGTGCTAGGGAGCTCTACGTCAACGCTGTTATTAACATTAAAGTGTGGCGCCAATTGTTCAATTAATAGGGAAAATAAGCGGTAATCAGTTGCTTCAAAAAAAAGATATGCACGGTGAAGGGCTTGCGAACTGAGCTGCTGTTCATTCGATAATGGTTGACACCACTTTACGGCCAGAGCATCAAAATAATGTATTAGATGAGCATAAAATACGTGATGACTATGTAGAAACGTGAAGTCAGGTAGCAAAGATATATACGGTGTTGCTGTTGATAAGCTCTCAATAAGAGGGAGCATAAATTGACCTACGTAATGGCTGTGATCCTGACTATTTTTGTCGTGGCTTTGGGCATGTACATGTTTTTCTGCAAGTGAAAAGTAAGTCGCGTCTAGTTTGTTTGCCGCAATTAATAAAGTTAACTGATAAAACAGGCTATACAGTCCATCCAAGTGTTGAAATTTCTTTTTTCCATATTTATTTTTAGCCGTAAGTGCTTTACTGAACAAATTAAGCGCACTGTCTACGTCACCTGCCAACAATGCAAGGGTTGCCTTGAGTTGCAAGCTATAACAGCTATTGTCGCTCGGTACCATTAATAGGCGCACTTTGTTTATTTTACCTTGTAATAAATACTGTTCGGCTAAAAGAAGACTGAGGGAGCGTTCACTATTATTAGTGTCGTGTACCTGCTCTAGCAATGTTAATGCATAGGCATTTGAAGCGCCTCGCTGGCGAAGTACATAAAACCAGCATGCAAAAGATTGATATTGAAGCGTGTCTGGTAAGGTCACAAAATGTGTTAGCTGAAATGGGACAAAATTCAGCTCAATTAATATTTGACTACGCTGATAGTCGATTTGCTGTGGATTTTTATGTATTTTTAGATGTTGGACCATCTTGTTGTGATCATTTAAGAAATAAAAATCCCGAATTAATCGTTGTTCATCATCAAGCGTTTGCTCCCAATCATACAATTGTATAACAGGAACAACCGTTTCACCGGCCTTTAAAATGGTAAAAAACACGTCACGAGTGATGGCTTTATGCGTAAGCTGATGAGTGAGTAAATGGGTGAGTTTTAGCTCATCATTATGTATGCGAATAAATCCCAATTGTTGCCAAGCTTTAATCGCGTTTGATGTAATACGCTCATAGGCGTAGTGTTTGGAATCAAATGCTTGTTTATCTAATTGTTTAAGGAGTTTGTTTAAATTCCCTAAAGAAATGGGTTTATAAATCACGGCCATGACCGTGAATATCCATTGCTCAGCATGTGATAGAGATAAAAACTGGTGATAACAGGCATCAATTTCTTGCGGCAATAGAGCTGTGATTTTCATAGCGTTAAGTGTGTACTTAATAGCAAATTAAAGAGCGCTAATTTAACACATAATTTAGTTGCTTAAATAGTCGGTTATGTTGGTTGTGCATTTGCTTGTTATTTGAGTGATAGGAGAAGAGGTATTCGCCCTTTAAAGGTATCTAATGCGTCAATGGTGATAACCCTCGATTCGTTTGTGGGCAGAAAGCCGAACTTCGAAGAGGATACGTCGATTGCTGGGGATGGTGAATATCGAGAAGATTTTATACCTCAGGTATTACTAAAATCTGCGGATATAGAGGCATCTGGCAATGATGTTGCAATGCAAAAGGCATTTGCATTTTTTAAATAAGCTCAGGTTTGGATAAGGGTTTTGGAATAGAAAATGTTTTATAAACAAACTCACATACAATCCAATGATGATATTTTGTTCAATATCAAGGCGCTTTTATGCAGTCATAGCGGGCTATTACAAATGAAAGCAACGCCGAGAGTGAGAAAAATAGCTTTATTGGGCAAATTCGCTTATCCAGAGCCGAGGTTAAATAAAGATATAGCTGGGTAATTTAAGTTTTGTACATGCGCATTGTTATCAAGGAAAGTAACTGAATCAACACGTACTGTGAAGCAGTGTATACCGTGATTGTGAGATTAACTGCCTGTTGTAGCTAGTGCTATAAAAATCGCGTAAAGCAGAGCGATTTTTGATATACTGCGTGCTTTATTTTTAGGGCTATGTTATGGAATGTCGTTTACATTGTGGTGCGTGTTGTATAGCGCCGAGTATAAGTTCAAGTTTTCCATTGCACCCAAATGGAAAAGCGGCGGGTGAGCGCTGTAAAAACTTGTCAGATGATAATTTATGCAAATTATTTGGTCAGCCTGAGCGTCCTAATGTGTGTCACGATTTTAAAGCGGTTGAGTGGGCATGCGGTAAATCTTCAACGGAAGCGTTATTAATATTAACAAACATGGAAATTATGACGTGTTAAATTGCGCTATGTTCAAACATAGCGCTCTACTCTTTATTGGCCTAGTAGTTCATTTGCAAGAGGACCGCCTTGGCCCCAGTAATTTGCATGGGCAGTGGCATACCAATTTACGTCAGCCCATGTGAAATCTTTATAATAGATTTTATCAACACACGCATTCACTTCATGCTCACCTAGGCCAACTCTGACAATACACGTTGTACCAGAGCAGTTAGCATTATATCTGCTAATATCCCATTCGACACTTTGGACTGGTTTTGACGTATTGACTTTAAATACAGCAGCACCTTGACGTGTGTGTGTGAGTGACTCACCACCAAAACAGGTGCCTTGCCTGTACTCATCATATGCTCTTGTATCTACATAACAAGATACTGAACTTGCTAATGCTGCACCGCTAAATAATGTTGCACCAATTAGTGCGAGAACTGCTTTTTTCATGATTAACTTCCTTTTATTAACTTATTGGTTGCTTGGTTAATGAGTGGTTGGTGAGCATTTATATCATTTTTACAACATGATATTATCAAGTTGATGGATGTTTTATACGCAATGTGTGGGTCAGTCAATTCTAAAAATGTTCGGGCTGTATTGGTGTGGTGACTGGTGAATAAGTAATTATTGTGATGTGTGTTGAAACATGTAAACAACACACTTATGTTTAGGCTTATAGCCTAAACATAAGTGTTACTGGGCAACTTGATACATGTATCATCGCCAATTTATTATCAGTGGACTTCCACAGGAGGAAAGTTTTCAAGAATTGCAAACACCGTTTTATTCACAGATGTGGTACGTTGTTCTGGAGTTTGTTTGTTACGAAGGCGGCCTTCTTTTGCACCACGCCATACTAATTGATTAGATGCTTTATCTATGACATCTATTACCAGCGTCCCTACATCATATTCTCGAGCATGGGTTTGTGTTTGGTAACCGAAGCCCCAGTAATTCCAACGAGCGGAATAACTTGTATTAAATGAATCTGCTTCTATTTTACTATCAACAGATGCGTGATAGTTTACAAGAACGTCTGCGTTTTCACTTTCGACTAGTTTAATATTATGCTTTAACATTGCTTCAATAATGGCGTTGCGAACACGCTTTTCCATGAGATCATTTATTTGATAAGCATTTCCGCCATTATTTTTTAAATCAGCATCTGCAGACCAAGAAAATGTCTTGTAATTGGTAAACTTAACGGACTTATCGTAATCCCAATCAGGTGTATTACTGCACGCGCTGATCAATATGACCGAGGCAGCTAAAATAATATTTCTTAACATGTTTTATCTCCTAAAGGGCTGAATTACTTCAGCCAATACAGCATATTGTCCACTCAGACAGCTTGATTCGTAGAATGTTCCACTTCAATCCAATCTTTTTCAGACACCCAGTTCTGGCTACCGTTTTTAACACTTCGGATCGGCACGATATAGTCGCAACTTATTTGCGGCTTTACAGATGCAAATATTGGCACAAATCCAAAGCTTAACGCAGTTTCGATAATCGCTTTTTGGTTTTGTGGATCAATATCGGCGGCCTCATCAATATAAATCGGTATACGGTACAGAGCTTGTTCTTGGTCAGACAACAAATAACGTATAAATAACATACCACATAACAACTTAATTGTAATACGGGTGCCATTAGAGCCAGCTGAATCAATTTTATCGAAATGTTCAGTTTCGCCTGCGCGATTGACTATTTCAAAACGAATATCGAATAGATCAGTGAGTGTTAAACCCGCTTTCTCACTGGCCAATTTAATCAAGTGATCTTTGGCCTCATTGACGGCCTTTTCGTCTGAGGGCTGTTCTGAAAGTAAGTCTAGGTTATCTCCCTTTTCATAATTGTCAGAGGTGGCGATGATGGTATCAATACTCTCCACGAGCATTTTTCTAGGTATAATATTGATCTTAAATGACTTAAGATTTGAAATACGATGTTGGCTGATCCCACGGTTAAAGCTATTCATCTCTCGGCGGAGACGATCTAAGTCTTCACGCAAGCCCTTAATTGTTGCCGCAACCTCAGTCAATGCGACGCGCGCTTGACGCTCTACTGCGTCTCTTTCGTTGTCGATATTATGGTATGCACTAATAAGCTTGGTGTATTTATTTGCCTCATCCGTTTCATTATCAAATTTGGTGATCCCTGCATTGTAAATATGCAAGTAAGTATTTTTAACGTTAACCGCTAAGTTTCTTAACTCATTACAATCTTTATTAAATTGATGAATGACTTCAGATAGGTTATCAAACTCGATGGTGATTTCTATAGGATAGGGAGCAAGCGAGCCACTGTACAAATTCAATGTATGATCTAGTCGTTCGGACTTTACTTGGCGTAATCGATCAGCTTGGCGAGTTAATAAATCTTGTTTACTTTTAATGATGGAGCGTCTGTCAGAGATGGAGCCAGCATTGCGTTGAACATCTTGTAAATATTCGTCAACTTGCTCTCGCTCGACGTGCAATTGCTCTTTTAATAACTCTTGTGCTTCTACTGATTGTAGCATTGTTTGATATTGCTCGAATCGTTTGAGTGATCCTTCCAATGCCATGAGTTCATCATACAATGCATCACGCTCTTGTTGTTTTTGGGCAACGTTTGCCGCAACGTCTCGTTGTTGTTGAAACTCTTTCAATGATTGCTGAAGAGCGGTTAACTGTGCAGCTAATTGCTCCTTATTTTCACCACTTTGCATTTGTACTGGAGCCAGTTTTTTAAGTTTAATACTGGCACCAGGGACCGTCAATTCACCTCCTTTTACTGAGGCGGATAGTTGACTTAAGAACTCACCAAAAGCATCTTCATCGGTGATACTAACTTCACCTTGGTTGGTCGTAGCAAATGACAATAAATCAGGGTTAAGTATACGAGAGATTTCTTCAACCTCTTTGAGTGATAGGTCTTCACGCATACGTGTAAACAAGTTAAATTCTAAGTTCTTGAGTTGTAACTTTAAGCTCTTAATTTGTTTTTGTGTTTCATTGATCCTAAAATCGAGCGTATGTAAGCTTTGTCCATGCGCGCTATTGATAGAAAAAGACAGCTGTTCATATTCTTTTTTCAATAGCTGTAGATTGGTTTTTAGAGTGGCGTGATTGGTGAGCTCAAACTCAGTTTTTAGGCCGTGGTAGTTAATAAACCATTGTTCAATTTGTGTTTGACGACGCTCAATGTCTCTAGACTGTTGTAAATATAACTGCTGTTTTTGTTCAAAATCGTGTTTCTCTTGTTCAATGTTAGTCAGTTGCTCTGAAAGCTCAGTATGTTGCGATTGTTGGTATTCTTCATACTCGCCTAAGGCAATATCTATTTTAGGTGCGTAAGCTGCTAGCTTTCCTTTGAGTGTTGCATCAGTGTTAAGCATTTCCTCTAATGCACCGATGGGCTCTTGCATTGATTCTAAAGCGGTAAGTTCTCGACGGGAGCGATTAACTTTATCGAATGCACGACGCCATACTTCGTAAAAATCAACTCGAGAGTTTGACATATGTCGCTCAAATACACGCAACATAAAACGTTTTACATCTTGTGCACCTAGCTTATGTAGATTAAGTATACGTCTAAATATTTCTTTATAAATAGCAGCATCTTGCACATTGTTAAGTGGGATCATTTTTAAATTAATGTCGCCATCAAATTGTGTGGCGCCGCCGGTTAAAAGTGCGTTGAGTTCTGCGGCTTTTAGTTCGACGGGACTCATGCCCTTGCTTTGTAGGTGTTTGAATAATTTAGTGTATTTTATGATGCTTTTACCTTCAGTAAAGTCATCTAGGTTTAGTTTACCTGGGTAGCAAAAAAATTGGTGTGCAAACCCAGCTATTTTGCCAAGGCCAGCAACGCCAATTACCACATCTCCATGGGGGAGGTTTGCTTCGAGCAAAATATAGGATTGGTCAGACGAAAAGTAAAACTTTCGTGTTTCTTCTAAATCATGGCCATCCCACTCGGTCAATCGTAAATCGTTGATAAGAGGAAATTGTAAGGCATTAATAACCGAACTTTTACCGGTGTTATTTGGTGCGCAGATAGAAGCACTTTTATTGAGTGGGATCACGCACTTCGCATAGCCCGCGGTATTTAATAGCGCTAATTTACTTAGGCCGTATAGTTCACTCATACTTCTTCCTCTAGTCCATCAAAATTTGTGTCGTTTACTTCCATTAGTGCATCAATATAACGATATACGGGCGCTAAATGGATAAAACCTCGCTCAGTTTCTTTCGCTAGTCCAAGTCTAACCATCCTGAGGTATACATCTTTACGGAGGTCGGAGCCTGAGAAAATCTCAAGTTGATCAAATAAGTGTTTATTTAACTGCACTAAAGTTTGCATCAGCTCTAGATCTGCCGGCTCGTCAAAAATTGCACGCAAAGGATCTTTTCCCTGATTGGCAAAGTGTTCGATAAGAATAAAGAGTGTGAGTGCAATGGCACGAGAAATTTTTCCCATGTTAGGGGTACTTTCATCACTTGCGAGATAGTAGAACCCACGAGCATCGTGTTGTAGATCATGGCCTAAGGCATTAAATAGTGCTTGATAGGCGCCAATGTTCTGGTCGAGTTGTTGCCATAACGTCGTGTCTTGCTCACTGATATGATAGCCACTGGCCAATTTCTTGTTAATGGCTTGTAATTCTGTTAGTTCTGTTAAATTAATTGTTGTCATTAGTGTGTTCTATTTTTGTACTGGCATTAAATGGGTAGAGAGAGAAGTCATGCTCTGCTATGTTCACTGTGACTCGCTGTTCATCTTGCGCCAGCTCCAGTGCTTCATCACTGATGAGCTTTTGATATAAAAATAATAACTCATCAGCGTCTAAGTCAGGGTAGTGCCCAGTGAGAAACCCGAGTAATGCAATTTTAGTTTTACCTGTATTTGAAAAGCTGTTCTTAACATCTGCATAGTCTGGAATATGCGGGCTTTGATATGCAGGGACATCACTTTGATCTGGAAGTTGATATTCATCATGTTCAAATTCGGCCAAGCCAGCCATATAAGCAACCATGTGTCGTTGCTGGCCAAGTGAAAAGCGCTGAATGTCTGATACGAACTCTGGTTGAACAGGGCTTAACATTGGATCAACCCCATTCTTACGGATCATTGCGAGTACTTTGGATGCTTGACGCGTAATTAAAGAGTTTCTGCGCAATTCTTCACGCAATGGCATTAACATATCTGCACTTTTTCTTAAGCTTTCCCTACCGATCAAGTGCATATCCAAGATTCGTGTGCGCAGTTGTTCAAGCATACGTTTGTCTTGGGCACCACGGCCATATAATTCAATATCATCAATTTGTTGGCTCAACTGATTTTCAATGACGTTAAAACAGGCATGAAACTCACCGCGTATATCAACCATTTCTAACATCGGTTCTATATATTCGTCAAATGCCTCAATAACTGCGCGATACCGTTTTTGTAGTGATATTGAGCTGCTATCAGATTTTGCTTGTTCGACAATGTTGAAAATGGCATTTTCATTATGTAAAAATAATTTAATGATCTTTCTGACGCGCTCATCCATGATTCGGCTAAAACGCCGTAGTTCACTTTGATCACCTTCATCAGCAGCTTGTTCTAGGCGGTTACCGAGTCGTTCAAGGTCTTTTACCAGAACGGTGATCTCTTGTGCCAAACCTAGGTGCTCTTCTTGTAACAGAAAACTTGCGAAATCTGCGACAGCCCGATTTATTTCCAGCTGCGAAGATTTAGCCAGTGGAATGATGATTTCTTGATTGAGTAAGCGATTAGTTTCTCTGAATATTCGTTCACTGGTCCATTGAGGATTTTTGTGTTTTATGATGTTTTGAACATCTTTGACGCTAAAATCGGTCATTTTAAAGCGTTTAAAAAGTAGCTCCAATACGCTCCAATGTTCATTTAGCGTATTTAAAACTTTCTTAGCTGGGATCATAACTTTCCAGAGTGTATCTTTTATGTGACGTTTATAGGAAATTAATTGGGCTTAGTCGTAGCGTATCCTATATGTAAGTGCTAGACTCCGCGCCGAATTACGTTACCTTTCTAAATTTTTAACTTTTAATTACAGGTTGTTTACGCATTATGGTTACGCCCATTATCCTTACCCTAATAGCGATTGCGTTTGTGCTTATCGTTATAGAGGATATCATCCATGTAAACAAGGCCAAAACCACCCTTTTTTTTGGTACTTTATGTTGGATTATCGCTTTTATCTCACCTATTCATGGTCAAAGCCCAGAAAATGTACAACATGCGCTAGATCATAACATTCTTGAAATCGCCACATTGTGGTTGTTTTTGATGGCTGCAATGACGTTTGTAGCTTATCTAAACTCTAAGGGGTTTATACAAAATATCGTGCATCGTGTTATGCCATCTCAGATCAGTGAGCGTAAGCTTATGTTCTTGGTAGGCATTGCCGCTTTTGTATTTTCCTCGGTTTCAGACAATATTACCGCAACCTTGATTTCTTTGGCAGTAGTTATGTCGTTGAAGCTAGATCCAAAGAAGTTAATTAAGTATGCAACACTCATTATTTTTAGTGTTAACTCTGGTGGTGTGTCACTCATTACAGGAGATGTAACAACATTAATGATCTTCTTAGCGGACAAAGTCACTATTCCTAATTTATTGTTACTTGTCGGTCCTGCGCTGGTGAGTGTGGTAGCGCTGGCAGCTATGTTGTCTATAGGTATGAATGAGCAACTACGCTTTGAAAAGCAGATACAAAGACGGATAGAGAAAACGGATATAACGATTGCAGTGATATTTACTTCGACAATTTTTGCGACGTTATTTTTGAGTGTGCAGTATCAAGTGCCGCCTTTACTTACATTCTTATTTGGTTTGTCGTTGATGTTTTTGGTTGCTCAATTCTTAATGCGCAAGAAAGATGTGAACAAGAAAATTATTGATTATATTCGAGAGATTGAGTACGACACTCTATTATTCTTTGTTGGTGTACTATTACTTGTTGGCGCGCTCAAAGAAGTGGGTGTCCTGGCCATGTTTACAGACCTGTATGTTTACATTGCACCAGAATATGCCAATTATTTAATGGGATTACTCTCAGCGGCAGTTGATAACGTACCGTTAACGGCCGCTTTATTAAAGGCCGATATTGTGATGACGCCACAGCAATGGTTGATGTTTACCTATGCGACAGGGGTAGGAGGTTCAATGTTAGTGATAGGATCTGCGGCGGGAATTATTGCGATGAGCAAAGTGAAAGCACTGACGTTTATGAGCTACTTGCGTATGTTTTTATATTTGTTGATTGCATATACCATTGGCTATGCTGGAGCGTATGTCGCAGGGCAATTTATGTAGTTCACTACAAAAGGTACAATTTAGCACTTGACACCTAGACGTCTAAACGTTACTTTGTTTTTAGCCCGCGTAATATGCGGGCTTTTATTTTGCCTGTGTTCAGTAATGACGAGGCAAAATAAACAGAAGAGGTGCGATACTTAGGTATTTAGTGAAAGGTGACGAACGCCAAAGACCACTAAAGAGGGAAGTACTCGCCGAGGAAGCTCATAGCACGTCACTGTGAACTTTCGGTTTACGAGGTTGAATCCTTGGAACTGTCACCGTTTTGGTGGAGAGCTTCTGGCAATGGTTCCTTCTTTATTTACAAAGCACCTTAATTGCCAAGTTCTCCTTATTTATTATGATTGCCCCCAATGCAGTCAAAAGGAGATATTATGAGTTCACAGTACACGGTCGCAAAGTTTGGTGGCACCAGTGTAGCCGATTTTGATGCCATGCACCGTTGTGCGCAAATTATTCACGATGACAATAATGTACGTGTTGTTGCCGTGAGTGCCAGTGCGGGAGTGACAAATCATCTAGTAACGCTAACGCAACAAAAAGCCGACGAAAGTGCACGTATGGCGTTAGTCGATAACATCATTAAAATTCAGGACTCGATTTTAGCCCATTTAACACTGGATGCGGATTTAGCACAGTCATTTAATTTAACCCTTGATGAGCTAAAGTGGTTGGCGTCTTTACCCGCGTTAAGTGCACAACAGTGTGATGAAATGTTGAGTTTTGGGGAGCGTTTATCGTCATTTTTATTTACCCAAGTACTCAGAGATATTGGCGTAAACGCCGAGCGATTTGATGTACGTAAAGTGTTAAAGACTGATAACCAATTTGGTAAAGCCACACCGGATATTGCAGCGACACAGGTGGCAGCTCACAAGCACTTAATACCATTGTTGGATGAGAAGGTGATTGTGACTCAAGGTTTTATCGGCAGCGATCCGTATAATCAAACAACGACGCTGGGACGTGGTGGCTCTGACTACAGTGCGGCTTTATTAGCGGAAGCTATAGAAGCAAAAAGTGTTCATATTTGGACTGATGTTGTTGGTATTTTTAGTACAGATCCGAGACTGTGTGTAAAAGCTACACCCATTGCCAAATTGAGTTTTGATGAAGCAGCAGAGATGGCTACTTTTGGTGCGAAGGTATTACATCCAGCAACAATATTACCAGCTAGCCGCAGTAATATTTCAGTGTTTGTCGGATCGAGCCGCGACCCACAAGCAGGCGGCACTTGGATTGAAAAAGACACATCATCACAAGCAGGGATCAGAGCTGTTACACAGCGGAAAAATCAAATATTGCTCACGCTAAAGAGTCCTGAGATGTTACTTGCTAGTGGTTTTTTGGCGCGTATCTTCACGATATTGAGTGCTTATAATATCTCAGTGGACTTGGTAACAACATCAGAAATAAGTGTCGCGATCACGCTAGATAACGCACTGAACGCGTCACGACCTGAACTTGATCAAGATTGTTTAGAAGAGCTAAGCCAATTTTGTCATGTTACTGTTGAGAACAATTTAACACTGGTGGCTCTTATTGGTTCTCAGATCCAGTTACGTCAGCATGAAGTCAACTTAATGCAAGTGCTCAGTGATTTCAATATTCGACTGATTTGCCATGGCGCAAGTAAGCACAATTTGTGCTTTTTGGTTGAACAAACAGACTCGGATAATGTGGTTCAAGCCATTCACGCGAAGTTACTGGAGGCTGCGTAGCGGCTAGTATCTTTTTAGTAACAATAACTAGTAATTAAGTTTTAGATTGCATGGCGGTTGAATCCCGAGTAAAGTGACTATTACATAAACTGGGAGGCCGTCATGCAGTATCAAGATATCTATAATTTTTGGTTTGTCACTTGTTCAGAGTCTGATTGGTGGCAAAAGTCTGCGCATTTTGACATCAAAATAAAATCCCAATTTATGGTTCATTATAGAATGGCTGTACAAGGAGAACTCGCACATTGGCGAGCTGATCCTGTGGGCACTTTGTGTGAAATAATCGTGCTCGACCAGTTTTCTAGGAATATGTTTCGAGATACACCAGAGGCTTTTTCTGCGGATCCATTGGCGTTGTGTCTCGCGCAAAATGCTATTGATAAAGGCTTCGATAAACGCTTAAATGATACTGAGCTAAGCTTTTTGTATATGCCATTTATGCACAGTGAAAGTAAAATTATTCACCAACAGGCTGAACAGCTTTTCAGAGCTTTGCCTAATTATGAATTCGAGTTATCCCATAAGCGAATTATTGATCGATTTGGCCGCTACCCACATAGGAATCAAATATTAAGCCGCGTATCTAATGATGAAGAGCTACAGTTTTTAATGGAAGCTGGCTCAAGTTTTTAGACATTAATCATATTTGTTGCGCCTATTCTAAATTTTCGACTCGCTGTCGCATTTTTCAAACAGTTAAGTATAATCAGCGGTCCAAAACAATAATCATATAGACTCGTTATGGCTCAATTGCGTGATGGCTTTCAAAGTCGACTTGGCTTTGTTCTTGCGGCGGCTGGTGCTGCGGTAGGACTTGGCAACATTTGGGGATTCCCCACACAAGCAGCGAACCACGGTGGTGGCGCATTTTTGCTTGTTTATTTCATTGTGATATTTCTTTTAGCGCTGCCTGCATTGTATACCGAGCTATATTTAGGGCATCAAGCGCAGGCTAACCCTGTTAAAGCATTAAAACAAGCGTGGCAAGAAAAGGGGCCGAATATTGGGGCCACGGCAGGCTATGTTGGATTATTTGGTGCCATTGTAATGCTGAGTTTTTATTCTATCGTTGCTGGATGGATGTTGGCATACTCTATAGAACCGATTGCTCGCTTTTTGGGCTTTGACCAATTGAGTGCTTTTTTGGTGGGAGAATCGACACTTCGTAACTTTATATTTACACCTGTGATGTTGATCCTAACAGCAAGTATCATATTGAAAGGAGTGAAGTCAGGCATAGAAATCTGGTCTCGGCGTTTAATGCCAATGTTATTGCTGCTTTTAGTTGCACTCATTGTTTATATCGGCACGTTAGACGGTGCAGCGCAAGGGTTTCAAGCTTATTTGGTTCCTGACTTTTCACATATCACAGATCCAGATTTAATTATTGCGGCAATGGGTCAAGCATTTTTTTCATTGTCTTTGGGTGTTGGCTGTATGATGATTTATGGATCTTACCTGAAGCCAAACGCGAACTTACCAAAGCTTACTGCAAGTGTTGCGTTGTTAGATACAGGCGTTGCATTCTTAGCTGGTTTACTGATCATTCCTGCGATATTTGTTGCCCAACATAACGGGGTTGAAGTGTTCCAAGATGGTAAGCTAATAGGTGAAGGGCGCTTAATTTTTGCGGTTCTTCCTGAATTATTTGCCAGTATGGGAGAGGTGGGTTTAGTTGTAGGTTTAACATTTTTTGTTTTAATGTCGATAGCGTCACTGACATCAACTATCTCATCAACTGAAATACCAGTATCATTCTTAGTAGAAAACCACGGCTTAAAACGACATGTTGCAACATGGTGGGTCACAGCGACTATTTTAGTTGCTTCATGCCTTATTATCTTGAACTTTGACTGGATGTTTGGGCTCGTAATAAGCTTGTTTACGCAGTATCAGCTACCATTAATGGGCTTATTTTACTTTATTACAGTAGGGTGGATGTGGAAGCGTGGCAACCAGTTACATCTCGAATGTAAAGGCCCACACTATTGGTTTGCCCAATATGTTCGTTTTGTTTGCCCTATTTTGATGACGGCGGTATTTGTAAACGTTGCACTTAAGTAGAGCGTATTATGCTACGGTCGACAATGGGTTGGGGGTAAACCCAACCCATTTCGTTTAATGTAACTTCATTTTTGGTCGGACAATTTTGAGCATTTTT
Source organism: Pseudoalteromonas sp. MMG013 (assembly GCF_018100885.1). Taxonomy (NCBI): domain Bacteria; kingdom Pseudomonadati; phylum Pseudomonadota; class Gammaproteobacteria; order Alteromonadales; family Pseudoalteromonadaceae; genus Pseudoalteromonas; species Pseudoalteromonas sp. MMG013. The sequence continues at coordinate 17,476 of NZ_JAGJEE010000032.1, forward strand.
TCACTCAGCCAAAGAATAAACGTACGGAGTGAGCCATGAATTGCGCGTTGATGCATTCTATACAACGAGACATACATTAAGCGTGCAACTTTCCCTTCAATGAAGAAACTGTTTTTAGTTAAATTCCCCATTAAATTACCCACCGCGGTGAATTGAGATAGATTTACCAAAGACCCATGATCTTGATAGGTAAATTGCTTGAGGGGCCTATCAAACACTGCTGCGATTAAATTATGTTGGACACATTGGGCCATTTGATGAGCCGATTGCGCCCTTGGGGGAACAATAGAGCCGTCAGCTTGGGTGAAGGCACAGCAATCACCAATGACATAAATTTGATTATCAACGGTACTTTGTAAGTATGAGTTCACTTGGATCTGATTATTTCGAGTCAGTTCAAAAATGTTTAAATCTTTAATGAAATCAGGTGCTTTTACACCTGCGGCCCATACTTTTATATCTGCTGGTATCGTGGTTTGTTGCACAGTGGTAAAGGCGCTTTTAGATGCAGATGCTACTTGGGTATTTTCGAGTACGGTGACACCCAGTTTAAGCAGTTCACGTTTAGCCGCGCTTGCTATTCGCTCGGAAAGAGCAGGCAATATACGTGGACCTGCTTCAACTAAGCTTATTTGCAACTGATTTGCAGTCATATTGTTCATGCCGTACATTTTTAATAACTGTGTAACATGATATAGCTCGGCTGATAACTCAACCCCTGTCGCGCCGCCGCCAACTATGGCAATGTTTAAGGGTTGGCTCGTATGGTTACTTTGGTGAATTCGGGTAAAATTATCTAATAGTGCGTGCTGGAAATTTTCCGCTTGAGCATGGGAGTCTAAAAAGAAACAATGTTCTTTTACACCAGGGGTATTAAAGTCATTGCTGACACTGCCAACAGCTAAGACCAGCTTATCATATTGTACATGCCGTTCTGGGAGGATTTGTTGTTGGTTATCACCTAACAGTGGTTTTAATGTTAGGGTGTGTTGATGAGCGTCTAGGGCAATGAATTCGCCTAAAATAAAGCGAAAATGATGCTTTGCAGCGTGGGCAGAGTAAACGACGCCATCTAAATCAGCATCAAGTGAGCCCGTTGCGACTTCATGCAATAATGGCTTCCAAATATGATTCCGGTTTTTATCAATGAGAATAATATCAGCGTATTGTTTTTTTCCTAATTTATGGCCCAGTTGCGTAGCCAGTGCTAAGCCACCCGCACCGCCACCAACAATCACAATCGTCGGGCGTTTTATAGACATAGTAATTCCTCATAAAGTAATAAAGGGCTACTATCAATATGCCTTTGAGTATTGATCATCAAGTAGTCCTTTATAACCTTGGGTAATGAGGCTACAACATCAATAACTTACCATACTTATTTGGTTGATTTAAAGGGAATAGTTAAATTAATGACGCTTGTTTCAATCGAGATCTAAATGCACTGGGTGTACAGGCTTTAATACTGAGAAAGCGGCGATTAAAATTGGAAATATTATTAAAACCACACTGGTCACTGATCACTGAAATAGGCGCCGAGCTACTTATTAATAATTTACATGCTTTGGCGATTCGTAGCTGATTAATGAATTCAGTAATGGTGCGCTCTGTGCGCTTTTTAAAAAACCTATGGAAGTGATTGGTACTCATATGTGCATACTGTGCGAGAGACTCAGCACTAAGCTGCTCACAGTAGTTGTCGTAAATGTAACTCATCACCTTTTCAAATTTGTCTTGTGCAGGGTCTAAGCTGTTAACAAATGAGAATTCTTGGCTCGATAATGTTTGAGCCTCACTTAAGCATAATGTATTAAGCAAGCTCATCAGTAGCGTAAAGCGTGTCAATGGGTCTGCTGCTTCCATCGCTTTGAACTGCGGAAAAATAGACTTAGCTGTAGCGGTACTAAAGCGAACACCGCACCTTGCTTTTTGTAATAATGTACTCAATGAATATAAGTCTGTGTTGTTTTGTATTAACCCTTCGAGCCACTTAACGGGAATTTGTGCAACATGTACTAATTGCTGCGAGCCATCTGGATTGGGAAGTGATTGCCAAGTATGTGGTAAATCGGGCCCTAACAGCACTAAGTCAAAATCACCATAGGGTGCAATATGATCCCCCACATGACAAACGCCTTGACTGTTTAGGGTTAAGCAAATTTCATATTCTGGGTGATAGTGCCAATTAAAGGGGATTTCATTTAGTTTATATAAACAATACCGCCATGAACAGTTGACGGAGGGAATAACCTTTTCACACATTGCTCTCATTAATAGCTCCTTTATTAAAGCGTCAGCACGTCGTTATCTATGTTGAATGGGTTGATTATTTATAGTGATACTAATCAATCAACAATTGCACCATATCACTCATAGAAGAAGGAAATGGTGAGTTTATAATGTTATCAGTTATTAATTATATATTAATTTATTGATTGACAGCGATGTCAAAACGATAGGTTAGTATGCAAAAAGGTTTGAAATTGCCCACTGTTTGCGCGAATAGCTGCTGAAATAAGTCAGTACCAATTATTTGGTAGTAAACATTAACACTCCTAACTACATAAAAATTATCAGAGGAATGACATGAACAACAAGGCATCATTCAAACTCTCACACCTTACTTATGCTATTTTGGCTGGGCTGTTGTCGAGTAATGTATCTGCAGCGAGCGAATTACAAGCACAAGAGTCCGTTGAAGTAATAGAAGTACGCGGTATACGCGCTTCGACAGAAAAAAGCTTAAATACAAAACGTTTTGCTGACGGGGTTGTAGATTCAATTACAGCGCAAGACATTGGTAAGTTGCCAGATGTTACCATCGCAGATTCATTACAACGAGTACCGGGCATACAAATTCGTCGAAATGCTGGAGAAGGGGCGACAATTAATGTGCGAGGGATGCCACAGGTTACCACGCTACTCAATGGAGAGCAGTTTTTAAGTGCGGGTTCGCTCACTAAAGTACAACCAGATTTCACTGATATTCCTTCGAGTTTAGTGGGGGCCATGAATGTTATGAAGTCACCTACAGCCGATACGTTAGCTGGGGGGATATCCGGTACTGTTGATTTGCAAACACGCAAGCCATTTGATTTAGCTGAAGGGTTCACTGGGGCTGCATCAATTGAAGCCGCACGGGGGTCGTACTCAAAGGAAACAGATCCAAAAGCAATGATTTTTGCTGGGTATAATGCTGATAGTTTTGCCGTACTTGCCACCGTATCTAAAGATGAAGTGACACTGGCAAATTATCGTTTTGGGGCAACCAATCATGGTTGGGTTGGTGCGCCTCAAGAGTCGGGGAATTGTTGGTACTGCCCACAAGCTGATATGAATGGGGATGGTGATACCAATGATGCGGAATATACCTACGTCAGTTATGGTATGGTCAATCGATTTACTGAGCGAGAAAGAACGGGCGCTAACATCAGTTTTCAGGCCGATGTTTCAGAAAATTTAGAGTTGAGTGCGGATGTATTTTATACAAAAATGGATGACGCTGACCGTCAACGCGGGTTAATGGCAGATAACGCGTGGGGCGGGCATTGGCAGTGGCAAGACCAACATGATCCCATAGATCGCGGTGATATACTCGCATCAGGCCATCGTTTATATACTGCACAAGATATTACCTTAAATGCGCCAAGAGTGGTTGCGCATTCAGAAAGTCATACCAATGAAAGGCAATCGACTAACTATAACGTTGAACTTGTTTATAAAGGAACTGGGGCTTTTTCAGGTAAAGCGCGGTTTATTACAGCGGATGCATCTCGCAGTCATACAGAGAATGTTGCGCAGGGGTATTTAACAAATGGCTTAGCCCATGGTCTCAGACGCAACGAAGGGAATGGTCCAATCGCTGTAAACCCAAACGGATATGGCCCAGACACCATTGCGATGCGATTCAATTTTAAGGGAGAGCATGCCATGTTGTTACCACCAGCTACATTGCAAGGTGAAACATTTGGCTCAAACATATCACGTTACTCGGTCACTTCAACTTACTCTGAAAATAACTATGATGAGGATGCATCACTCGATATTGTGCGTCTTGATGGCGAATATGAATTTGATCATGCACATTTAAATAAAATGACATTTGGGGTTCGTTTTGGCGAGCGTGATATTTCACGGGACCAATATGTTTTGCTTGCCCCATTAAACAACCCTGTTGGCGATAGGAGCGTTAATGTCATGTGGAAAGATCAAGGGCTGGCCGCATTTGATACTGATGGTAGTGGGGGTACGCCAAGTGCATCTGCGGGAGATTTGACGATGGGCTATGATAACTTGATTACGTTTTCAAGTTTGCCAGAGGGCTGGGTACAACCAGTATCAGATTTTGGACCAATCAGTATTGATAGCATTTATTTTATCGATCCTAAACAGTTAGATGACCCATTTGCATTTCAAAATAAGTTTTATCCGGGCAATATGCGTGGCACTGTACCGGGCAGTTCGTACAAGGTGACAGAGCAAACCCAATCAGTCTATTGGCGCAGTGACTTCTCAGGTGAAAATTATCGCGCAAATATCGGATTTCAATACATCAAAACAGACTTAGAGATTGTTCAGAATATCATTGGGGATTCTATCTGTACTAGTTGTCCAGGATCTGTTGCCGAGGATGCTGGAGATATCATCACGGATAAATCATTCTCTGACTTTTTACCGTCATTAAACTTAAGTGTCAATCTAAGTGAAGATGTTGTCTATCGTGCGGCATGGGGTAAGACCATGACAAAGCTGGACCTTGAACAGATTGCTGGAGGGTTGAGGATCAGTCGTACACGTGCCGGTGAAGACTTAGCAGCACGAGAAGGCATTTCACCTGATTTACTTATTGCAACGAATGCCACAATGCAAGGAAACCCTGATTTAAACCCATGGCGAGCTCAAAACACCGATATGGCAATCGAGTGGTACTTTTCTCCAAGTGCGATGGTGAGTCTTGGTATTTTTAACATAAAACTAGATTCTTTTATTGAGTCTAGTATATGGACCCAGCCTATGGCCGATGCTGACGGTGTTGTTCGTCGTGAAGTGTCTGTAAATGGTTTAATCAACGGGCAGGGAGGCACCATGAGTGGGGCTGAATTCTCGTATCAACAGGCATTTGACTTTTTACCTGGTGTCTGGAGTGGTCTAGGTGCAGCGTTTAATTACACCTATAGCGACAGTGAGAGTGGTCGGATAGATTTAAATGGGGATGCTTTACCATTAGAAGATAACTCAAAAGAGTCTGCTAATGCGGTTTTATGGTATGAAAAATCAGGGTTCCAATTTAGATTGGCTGCGAATTACCGTGCTAAACGGTTGGCTGAGATATCAGTGCCGTACGGTATGAGTGATACTGCGATTTGGACCGAACCGACGACTTATATTGATATATCTGCAAGTTATGACGTTCAAGATAATTTCACAGTATTTATGTCTGGGAGTAATCTGACTGAAGAGTATGAGACCAACTACGCGCAATGGAAAGACAATCGTATCTCTCAAAATATTTATGAACGACGCTTAACCTTTGGTGTTAGAGGGCGCTGGTAAGGTTTCTATTGATTGGCAAATTGAGGGTAACCCACCCACTTGATTTGTAGAGTCATGTTATTGATGTCTGAGCGCCTAAAGTCACTGGTTTTATGCGTTCAGTCCCTACAAAGTAACGCATTCATAATTTAAGGCAATGTCCTACTCCTTGAGTCATATGGTTTGTTTGCCCGCAGACCACGCGCTAGTGCCATTGCCTTATTCAATATTAAGGTTATTACAATGAATCCTAAATATGCCGTTGTCTTGCTGGTACTTATGACATTTTTTATGGTGTCGTTTATGACCAATATTTTAGGCCCTATTTTTCCAGAGTTGATAGCTGATTTTGGTATTGGCATTGCACTAGCGGGCTTTTTTCCATTTGCTTTTTTTGCAGCCTACGGGGTGATGTCTATTCCGGCCGGTCTATTGGTGCAAACTGTAGGCGAGAAAAAAACGATGCTGATTGCTTTTGTATTGGCTGGTACTGGCTCTTTGATTTTTGCACTTTTCCCTAGTTTTACTATTGCAATGGTGGCGCTGTTTGCGATTGGCTGTGCAATGGCCTTATTACAAGTCGCGATTAACCCGCTGTTGCGCGTTAGCGGGGGGAGTCAGTATTTTGCTATGTACTCTGTCCTTGCACAGCTTATATTTGGTGTAGCTGCCACCTTGTCTCCATTAGTTTACAGCTTTTTTGTTGAGCGTATTCAAAAGGGCTCAGGGTTAGGCTTAATATTTAAAGGATTAGTACCGAATGGAATGGAGTGGCTGAGTATGTATTGGCTATTCTCGGTACTGTGTTTTGGTATGACACTTTATGTTGCAGTTACGCCACTGGTTAAAGTAACACGATGTGAAAATGAACTACTCACAGTAAAACAGAGCCTTGCATTACTGAAAAAGCCGACAGTTTTGCGGTTTTTCTTTGCAATTGTCGCTTATGTCGCCTTAGAGCAAGGCATTGCCAATTCCATTTCGTTATTTTTGCACTCGTATCATCAGGTAGACGTTCAGACCCAAGGCGCGTTTGCGGTGAGTCAGTTTTGGATGTTACTCACCTTGGGATGTTTTATTGGATTACTGTTGTTACGGTTCATCGACGCTCAAAAACTGCTCATGGGATTTAGTGCTGGAGCCGGAATCTCTTTAGTGGCAGCTCTTTTTAGTGATCAAGTGGGTGCAATATTTGGTTTTGCCACGATGGGGTTTTTCTTGTCAATTATGTGGTCGGTACTCGTGTCGTTGGGATTAAACTCAGTACGGGTTGGCCATGGTGCGGTTACTGGCATTTTATGTACAGGTATCGTAGGTGGAGCAATGATATCACCCATACTGGGGGTCGCGAGCGAAGTGCTTAACTCGCAACGTAGTGCAATGCTGTTATTGCTGATACCGCTGGCTTATATATTTAGTGTTGGAGTATGGGCTAGACCGTTAGTTAAAAACCATACCGCCAAATTGTTGAAGAAAAAAACGCAGGGGCAGCAATTATTATGAGTCATATTATATGTATAGATTTAGGAGGCACAAAAGCCCATGTTGCTCAGGTATCAAAGTCAGGTCTTGGCCAAGTATATCGCCATGATGTGCCACGTCGTGGTACTAAACAAGAAGTCAATGACTTTATCGAGTATCTCGTTGAGTCAAATATGACCCGTCAGAGCACGGGAATTGCGATCGGCGTTCCCAGTGCAGTACGCATCAGCGATGGTCATATTATCGATACAGTGAACATCCCAAACTGGCATGATGTTTCGTTAAAGCACAATTTAATGCATCGCTTTTGTGTAGAAACCTATGTGCAAAATGATGCAAATTGCTTCACCTTAGGTGAATATTACTACGGCCCTCATTTACCGACTGATAACTTAGTTGGCGTGACACTCGGAACAGGATTGGGTTCTGGAATCGTACTCAATGGTGCGTTATATACGGGGAAAAATGGTTTTGCTGGTGAATTTGGTAGTTTTCCTTATTTAGATGGCATAATCGAAGATTATACCAGTGGACAGTTTTTTAAGAGGTTCGCGACTGATGGCGCAAAAGAAGCAGAGAAGGCCAATCTTGGAGATTTAAAGGCACTAAATATGTTCGTTCAATTAGGCGAACACTTGGGTAATGCATTGGCACACGTCTTATTAGCATTTGACCCAGATAAAATTGTGTTAGGTGGCTCAGTGGCACACTCTTTTCCTTTGTTCAGCCAAAGCATGTTTAGCACATTAAAACAACATAGTCATAGCGCATTGGCTGAGCATGTGCAGGTCCAGCCGAGTCGTTTGCAGTATGCCCCGCTACTAGGTGCTTATGCAGGATTCACCAATCAGCTTATTTATAGCAAGGAGCTATCGGATGTATAAATATGTGTTAGGGTTATTGGCGTGTGCTATCAGCGTGAATGTATTTGCCATGAATCAACCGCAATTAGATTCAATGGCAAAAGATTTAAAAGTCATTTACACATTACTTGATGCGAATTCTGCTTGTCCGGCGAAGGTGCAACAATGTTATTTATCGGAACTGTCATTGACATTACCCTATGACCTTAAGAGTCATAACTGGGCTATTTATTTTAGTCAATTAATGCCTATTATTCATAGCTCTAATAGCGAGTTTGAGATCACGCATATAAATGGGGATCTACATCGCTTATCACCGTCAAAAATGTTTAGTGGTTTTGCTGGTGGAGATGCACATCGGATCCGCTTTTATACTCAAGACTCACAAATAACGCGCTCTGAGTTTATGCCAAATTATATCTTAGCAGATAGTGAGGGGGTATTAAGTGCTAAAGTCATCGCGAGTACAATCCCTACCGTTGACCCTGAAACAGGTTTGGAGGCTCAGCCATATTTGGCGCCTTTCAATACAATGTCTCAATTACGAATTCACGAGCGTGATAAAACTCCGTGGATGGGGACTAAATATCTATTTGAAAATGCGTTACGGCCTGTACTGACTGAAGCGCCAATTGACATTATTCCAAAACCAGAGACTCTGATACTCAGTTCAGAGCCGATGGTCAGCATTCAAAATGGCATTAAATTATCACTGGTTAATATTAAGCGTGAAGGCATTTCACAGGCTTTATTCAGGTTGTCAACATTGGGTATTCATGAGCAAGAGCAGGGGTTTAATGTAAACGTCAAACGCACGACCACAGCAACGTTGGCAGAGCAAGCTTATACCTTGAAGATATCAGCGCAGGCTGTAAATATAGAGGCTGCAACTGAGCAAGGGGCGTTTTATGCATTACAAAGTTTAATCGGCTTATTGAATATAGAAACGCACACACTGCCTCAGGTTGATATAACTGATGCACCGCATTATATGTTTAGAGGTTTGCACATTGACAGCGCACGAAATTTTAGGTCAAAGCAGTTTATTTTAGAGACGATAACGCATATGGCCAGCTATAAGCTTAACCGGTTACATTTACATCTAGCAGATGATGAGGGCTGGCGACTAGAAATTGCAGGGTTACCTGAGTTGACGGAGGTGGGGGCGACTCGGTGCTTTGACCTATCAGAGCAACGTTGTTTATTACCTCAACTGGGGGCTGGTAATGCACCTGATGCAAGTATTAATGGCTTTTATAGTCGTCAGGATTATATTGATATTTTACAGCATGCGAAACGACACCATGTCGAGGTGATCCCTTCGTTAGACATGCCAGGTCACTCACGAGCGGCAATCGTATCAATGGAAGCACGCTTTGAGCGTTTGATGGCACAAAATCTTGAAAGAGATGCACTCAAATACCGTTTGGTTGAACCACAAGACTTGACTCGCTATCGCTCGATTCAACACTATAGCGACAATACTTTGAATGTATGCTTAGAGCAAACTTATCAATTTATAGATAAGGTGCTCACCGAAGTGCAAGCATTGCACGAAGCCGCTGAAGTGCCTTTAAAAACCTACCATATTGGTGCAGATGAAACCGCTGGTGCATGGCTGAATTCTCCTGCATGTAGCTTACTTAAGTATTCAGAACCATCATTAAATGGTTACTTTATTGAGCGTATTAGTAAAATAGTGACCGATAAAGGGGTTGCAGTTGCGGGGTGGAGCGATGGTTTAGATGATGTGCGGGTAAAAAATATGCCTCATGTTGTGCAGAGTAATGTATGGGGAACACTGGCTCATGGAGGCCATCAAGTTGCACACCGCCATATAAATAGAAATTGGAAAGTCATTGTGTCAAATCCTGATGTGACATATTTCGATTTTCCTTATGAGTCACATCCAATGGAACGAGGTAACCACTGGGCTACGCGGGCGGTGAATACACGTAAATTTTTTGAGTTTATGCCTGATAACTTACCGGCACATGCAGAGCTTTGGCATAATAATTATGCACGTTCATATATCGCAGATGATACTTCGAGTAGATTAGAAAAAGGCGTAAATGCAAAAGGAATACAAGGACACCTCTGGTCTGAAATGATCCGTACAGATGAACAAGCAGAATATATGCTGTATCCGCGCTTATTGGCGTTAGCAGAACGAGCTTGGCACAAACCAGACTGGGCGTTACGATACAAAGAAAGTCGCTCTTTCGATAAAAATACGACTTTTATGACGAAAGGTGCTCTGCAAGCAAGAGAAAAAGATTGGCAAAGATTTATTGCCTTAGTAGGTTTTAAAGAAATTCCTAAATTGGCTTCCCAAGGAGTGTTTTACCGCCTGCCAAGTGTTGCAGCTGGCAAAAGTGAGTCAGGTCAGTTAATGGTTTTTACTGAGATCCCAGGGTTTGATATTGAAGTAAAAACATTGAATGGCTGGCAAGCTGTCAGTCCAAAGATGTTGCACTCTACCGCGTTGGCTGTACGTGCTAAATTAGGAAGAAGAGTCGGTAGAGCCTTGCCGGTATCGGACCACGTTCTTGAATGAGTATGGTGTTATGAGAGCGTAAAGAGGCTTTTAGTGGGAGCCTCTTTTTTATGTGCTATATGACTTGATTCGTTAACGGTAGATCTGACGTGCACTCAGAGAGATTTTCAATGGTAACGTTGGCTATTTGTGTCAACGCTTCTTGGGTGAAGAAACCTTGATGACCAGTAACGAGTACATTTGGAAAGCTGATAAGTCTACTAAATATATCGTCTTGAATGATTTCTTGGCTACGATCTTTAAAAAACAACTCAGATTCTTGCTCGTACACATCAAGGCCTAAATATCCAACAGTTTGGTTTTTTAACGCGCAAATGCATGCTTTGCTGTCAATGAGTGCACCGCGACTGGTATTGATTAACATCACGCCGGGTTTCATTTTTCCAAACGCTTGCTCATCAAGCAAATGATAGGTCGCATCATTTAACGGGCAGTGCAAACTAATAATATCACTTTGTGTCAATAGCATGTCGAATGTTACTTTTGTATAACTGCCTTCCCCTATATTCGGATCATACACTAAAACATTTGCACCAAAGCCATTTAATATAGCAATCAACGCTTGGCCAATTTTCCCTGCTCCGACAATACCTACCGTTTTATTGTGTAAATTGAAACCAAGCAACCCATTGAGGTCGAAATTATCCTCTCTTACTCTGTTGTAAGCTTTATGTGTTTTTCTACTTAATGTTAGCATCAGGGCAATACAATGCTCAGCAACGGCTTCTGGGCTGTATGCAGGCACGCGAACAACTTTGATGTTTAATTTATTAGCAGTGGTCATATCAACATTGTTAAAGCCAGCACACCTTAGCGCAATAAAGCGAATACCCAGTGAGGCTAATATATTGAGTACCTGCTGATCAGCGGTATCATTGACAAATATGCACACGGCGTCAAATCCTTTACACAACGATGCTGTGTGTTCGGATAATGACTCATTAAAACACTTAATATTTAATTCTGGATGAGTACTAAGTGCTTTATCAAAAAATGGTTGTTCATAACTTTGCGAACTGAATAGGGCTATCTTCATTGTATAAATGGCTCTCTATAACCGGTCTTAGTGTATCTGGTTTGGTGCGAGGTGCGTATCTTGATACTAGCTCACCTTCTGAGTTTACTAAAAACTTAGTAAAGTTCCACTTAATTGCTCGGTTTTGTGAGATTCCACGAGTGTGTGATTTTAAGTAGTTAAACAATGGGTGTGCATCAGGGCCATTGACTTGTACTTTGTTACAAATCATAAAGCTAAGATCAAAATGACTGTTATAAAACTCTTTTAACATTGCATCTTCAAGTGGCTCATTACGGCCAAATTGATTACAGGGAAACGCTAGGATTTCAAGCCCAAACGAATGATATTTTTTATACATTTTTTCGAGCGCACTAAGCTGTGCTGCGAAGCTACATTTACTGGCAATATTGATAATGAGTACAGGTTTACCCTGCAATTGCTTCAATGCGATTGTTTCACCGTTGAGTAGCTGTACACTATAACGATAAATTGTTTCCATTTGACTCATACTCCTTCACGGGCATGTTGTAAGTAGTGTTTTAACTACCTTATTAGTGATTTAAATTTGCTATACGCCAATTACTTGGGGTATAAAAACTCCATTGTTAATACCATAGCAGCGAAATAGGACAGAATTATGTCAATGAAAGTGGCGTTTATCGGATTGGGGGTAATGGGATATCCAATGGCTGGACATTTGGTCAGCGCAGGATACGAAGTCACGGTGTATAACAGAACAACAGCAAAAGCACAGCAATGGACGGAGCAACATGCAGGTAACTATGCTCAAACACCGAAACTAGCGGCTAGCGGTGCAGACATCGTGTTTATGTGTGTCGGTAATGATGATGATTTACGGTCTGTCGTTTATGGCGCAAATGGGGTACTCGCCGGTATGCACTCTGGGGCTATTTTAGTCGATCATACGACGACCTCGGCAACGGTTGCATGTGAGGTTGCAGCGGTGGCAGCAAAACAAAATATCTCATTCATTGATGCGCCAGTATCCGGCGGGCAAGCTGGTGCGGAAAATGGGGTGCTTACGGTGATGGCTGGTGGCGACCAAATAAGTTTCGAGGTAGCTCAACCAGTGATGGCTGCATTTAGTCGTTTTAGTCAGTTATTGGGTGATGTCGGCAGTGGGCAAACTTGCAAAATGGTTAATCAAATATGTATTGCAGGTGTGGTACAGGGATTGGCTGAAGGCTTGCACTTTGCTAAACAAGCTGGGTTAAATACTGAACAGGTTATTGAAACGATTTCTAAAGGAGCTGCGGGCTCTTGGCAAATGGAAAATCGTTACAAAACAATGATTGCTGGAGAGTATGATTTTGGTTTTGCAGTAGATTGGATGCGTAAAGATTTAGGGATTGCACTAGATGAGGCACGTAATAATGGCGCTTCTTTACCATTGACGGCGACGGTTGATCAATATTATGCCGATGTACAAGCATTAGGTGGCGGTCGTTTTGATACATCGAGCCTACTGGCGCGATTAGATGCATTGCATCAGGTCAAGAAAAAGCAATAGGTGTGCTCTAAATTGGAAGGAATGACGGGTTAACCGCCATTCCTGATTGAACTACGGAGCGTTATAGCGTTCTAGCATAACCGCAATGGCTTGCTCTACAGCTTCTCTTGCTTGTGTTGTACTTCCGTTTGTAACCGCCAGTAATGCAATATTCTCTTCTGGAATGATGAGGTTATCGAGGTAAAATGATCCAGTAAATCCGTTATGGTGAAACTGATTGTTTTCTTTTAATATCCACCCTAATCCATAGCTTTCACTGACAGGTGAATGCATGTGTGCGTAACTGTCAGTACTTACAATATTACCTTTGCCCATTGCACCAGATAAGTGGGCTTGTAAGTACAGTGATAAATCGTGAAGGTTGGTATTTATTGTGCCAGCAGGACCGATGACTTTTGGAAGGCTAACTCTATCAGCTGCGGTGATTGCATGCCACTGTCCGTCACGTATCTGATGACCACTTGGTTGATTGTCAGGATCCATAAAGCTAGCAGTACCAAAATCAATAAGGTTCATCTCTAAAGGAACGGCAATTTCCTGAGCAACAAGCGCTTCCCAGGATTGACCCGTAACACGTTCTAACATGTGACCTGCGAGTACATATCCGGCATTACTATATAAGAATGTACCTTTGGTGGTTTCAGGTTCTGTATTAAGTAGCTCAATGGTCCATGAATACCTTTGTTCTGTCATTGACCTTTGATCCATATGCCATTGACCAGTAAACATACTGTCTAAATCTCGCTTTAACCCAGACGTCATTGATAATAAATCTCGAAGTGTAAGGTGTTCATATTCGGGTTTAATTTTTCCAGATAATTCAGGGAAGATTTCTAATACATCACTTTCTAGCGAGATCAACCCTTGTTCAACAAGCCGGGATGCAAGTGTTGCTGTGATTGATTTAGTGAATGACCCAATTGACCAACGGTCTTCAGTCGTGACGAGTGTTGGTTGACCACTGATACGATATCCACTCACATCCATTTCTAAAAGTGCATCACTACTGACGATAAAAGCAGCCAAAGCAGGCATGTTGTATTGCGTACGTATTGCTTCGAGTTCTTCATGGAGTTTTTCGTCTCCAGTTTTACCATAAAGCAGTTCAGGCTCAGTTGCTTTTAATTTTGGTTGCTCAGTATAGCTGGAAGAATCGCTGCCACATGCAATTAATAGGGTTAGGGTAATGAACACAATAATAGAGTGCACAAGACCGTTTTTAATATTTAAATACACAAAAATTCCTTGTTGATTTTAAAACCAACAATTGTAAACTATTTATATTTCTTTGTGGTTAAAATGAATACAAAAAGTTTTTTGTATTTAAAGGTTATATTCTTGGTGGTTGAAGAAAGGGGAGCGCCTTCATCTTTATCTCCCCCAGTATTAAAGTCCGTTAACTTATATTGCCAATCAATAAGTCAAGGAGCAGAGGGATCCGTTAGGTGACTTTAGCCTCCATTTTAGTTTATCAGCATGATGATGTAATAGACTCAGCAAGCTCATACTTCAAACCCAGACATAAAACGATTAAGCTCGTTGGCTTGGTGCGATAAACTATTGCTTGATGAATTGGCCGTTTCAACGAGCATTGTGTTCTTCTGTATAATGCCATCCATCTGTTTTATAGCAACATTGACTTGTCCAACACCATTAGATTGTTCAGTGCTGGCAAGTGCTATATTTTCCATTAGTTGGGATAGTTGTTTAATACTACTCACAATGTGACCGAGCGTTTGACCTGACTCAGTGACTAGCTGCACTCCATGGTCAACCTTCATCGCGCTGTCATTGAGTAAAGTTGATATTTCTTTAGACGCATTTGCACTGCGCTGGGCAAGTTCACGTACTTCAGCAGCAACAACAGCAAATCCTCTACCAGATTCGCCTGCTCGAGCAGCTTCTACCGCCGCGTTGAGTGCAAGTAAGTTGGTTTGAAAAGCAATCTCGTTAATGACCTCTATAATACTCGATATTTCATTGGAGCTATTACTAATTTCTTTCATTGCGTTGACGGTTGAATGAACGAGTTCACCACCTTGTTGGGCTTGTTTATCAGCTTCAGTCGCCAAAGATGCTGCTGAGTGCGCATCTTTGGAGTTGATGGAAACCGTGTGGGTGATATCACTCATCGACGCGGTGGTTTGTTCAATGGATGCCGCTTGTGATTCTGTGCGTGCACTTAAATCATTCATACCCAGCTTTATCCCATTTGCCGAGCCATTAATTGTATTGGCTGTGGTTCGTATTTGACTGACCATCTTTGCAAGGTTTGATACAGATGTATTAACAGAGTGCTTTAAAGTATTAAAATCACCTTGATATTCACCTTCCACAAGTTGCGTTAAGTTACCCTCAGATAGTGCATGCATGACCGATTTGCATTCATGCAAAGGCTTAGAGATCGCATCAATTGTTGAATTTATCCCACCAACGATAACGGAAAATTCCCCTTGATGTTTAGAAGCATCGACTCGCTGTTCAAGTTGCCCTTTGCTGGCAGCTTGCGCCAGCTCAGTGGTGTCTTTCACCATACTTTTAATCGCATCAATTGATGTTGTTAAGCTATTCTTAATTTGTAGAAAGTCGCCTTGATAGCTATTACTAATATCTGTAGGTAATTGTCCTTTGGCTATGAGATCTAAATAATCAGCGGTTAGGCGTACAGGCTCTACAATCACATCTAATGTGGTGTTGAACCCTTTTACGATGCTCTGGAAATCACCTTGATGCAGGTCAATATCAGCACGTTTTGAGAGTTCGCCTTGACTGGCCGCTTCCATGAGCATATTGGTATCCGCGATGAGCGCGTTGATTGCACCAGTTGCTGTTTTGAGGCTATGATTTATTTCTAGAAACTCACCGCTGTAATCTCCGTGAATAGCATCAGGCACTTGGCCAATTGCAATTAAGTTAAGGGTATCTTTGGTTTGTTTGATAGGAAGCGCAATGGCATCAAGTAGTGAGTTTATGCTTTTTGCGAGTGTATGCATAAAGCCGGTAAATTCTGTGTTATCCAAGCGTGTGGCAAGCTGTCCTTGAGATGCTGATTGAATGATTTTTCCTACTTGCTCTTCTGCGTAGCGCTGCTCAGTTAGATCGGAGAGCTCGTAAACAATACCCAATAGGTGTTTTTCTGCATCGAAAACTGGGCCCGCGACAACATTAAATATCACCGATTGGTAATTCACTTCGCATTCAACTTGGTGCGTGTGTGCTTCACGGAGTGTGCCATAGCAGCTTTGTTGATCAAACAAGTGTTCTACATTGGCTTCATTTAATGATGTAACATTGGGTTGAGTGGCTTTTATTTGATCTTTATAGCGAAGAAACAGACGCTCACACTGGTGATTTGAATAAATGATTTTACCATTGTCATCACTTAACATAACAGGCGCAGCGGCATTATCAAGTGCTTGTTTAATTCTTCCATTTTCTTGAGCTTGGACTTGTTGTTGCACCATTTGCAGTTTGAGGTCATCAGTCATAGTCAGTAAATTTTGCTGCATAGTATTGAGATTATTTAACAGTAAACCAATTTCATCATTGTTGTGACCATGAATATCGTTTGCCAAATTCCCGTTAGCAATTTGTTCAGCTATGCTGGAAGCTCGGCGAATAGGGTGTGTGATCAACCTTTGAATGAATAACGTCATAAGTAGGAGTATTACTGAAGACAAAACCAACATGATGACCATACTTTGAAATAGCACTTGCTCTTTTTTTGCAGTGAGGGCAACAGAACGATCAGAAACTAAATGGGTGATCGCAACGCTGATATCACCAAGGAGCTTAGCCGACAAACGGTCTATACCTTTCACTGCTTTATCGCCTATTTGGGTGTTAAATAAGGATGCACTATATTCATTTAATCCTACTCGATATAGTACCCCCAGCTTTTTGTGTTCTTTTTGAAAACTAGTCAATTGGTGAATAATAGCATCGGGGAGTGTATGGGTATCTAGCAGCACTTTAATATTATCTTGTATCAGTTGTTCATTCTTTTCGAACCGTAACCAATATTTTTCGTATTGCTCTGGTTCACTGCCTCTGATCAAGACATTTTTCCATTCTTGAACTTGAGTTTTAAACTGGCTAGATATCAGACCGACTTGCTGGCGGGTAGATAATTCATTGTTTATTAATGAATCTAATTCTGCTGCGACATTTTTTACTAAAAATAAAGTCACTAACGCGCCAATGAGTATTATTGACATACCACTGATGACACACAGCATTAATTTGGCTTTTACACTATTCATACGTATCTTCCTTGCAAGGTTTTATTTTGCATCATTACCAAAATATAGTAAAAATTCTCATAAACTCAAATACTTGTTGTAAATAAATGACATATATATGACAGGCATGCGTAGGTATTTAGTGAAGGTAAAAAGGCGAAGTAGGGCATAAGCTGATGGCCTATGCCCCGTTGATATTAAAGTGTTTTCATGAATTCAACTAGTTGCCATTTTTGCGTATCGTTTAGGTGGGTGCCATAGCTATGGCCTAAGTTAGAGTTACCAGCTCTAATTTTGCCATTGCTATCAGTGACTTTAAACAAATTCAACCCTTGATGCGTTTCATAACCTACGTTGACAGGATCAAACTCTCTACTACCGACCCAAAAAGTGTTAGATCGAGCTTTGGGAGTTTGTAAAAGCTCCCATAAACTTGCGACAGAGCCGTTGTGTAAGTATGGCGCGGTTGCCCAAATACCATTTAAAGGTCGTCCTTTATATACACCATTGTCTAATGTGCCATCTATACAGTCAGTAGCGGCAGATTTTGCTTTGTTATTACGGGCTTTTAGATGCTCAGATACCAGTGCCTCAAATTCAGCAAGCCCACTGAGCTTTTTGCCATTGGCTTGTGTACGTTCAGCAATATTACCTGCTTTTAATGCAAGTGGAATATCTTTAAGCACCAGACCTACAACACCATTTACAGGAATATCAATCGCATTACCAGTTGGCCCGAACTTATCACCAATTAAAATACGCTCTTTAGTTCCTTCTAGAATAAGCGTGTTCGCCATATGGCATGATGCGTTGTAAGCCGTTATAGGATCAGTGCCTAATTCACTTATCAGGGTTTGGTTTGCAATGTAGCGTTTAAGCTCATCTTCGCGCGGAACAATTTGATGACAGCTCGCACATTCCGCTTTATATAACAGTGCGCCAGCGGCGGCTTTATTGTTGTCTATCGCAGGGAAGTACTGGACAGGCCATTGTGGTGACTTGAGTGTTTTAACCCATGATTCAAGGTAGCCTAGACCCATAATATCAACGGTTGAAGAATAGCGAACCTTTTTACCCCATAAACGTTGCCATATAGGCGCCTCCTTAATATCTAAGCTACCAAATACACCGACGACCTCGCCAATATTTCTCACCAGAGGTCCTACAATAGGGGTATTAGGTGCTGAAGCATTCCATTGTACAACATCGGATTGATGGGTTCCCCACAAGAACGGATATGATACAGGGCCTGTCGGCGTGTTTTTATTTGTAAGGTCATGTAGAGCAAAAGCCGTTCCGGCGTTTTGTATATTGCCAAAAGCATCAAGCCGTGCATAACTTGTAAAATCTTCAGGGTAGTCTGTAGGTAGTGCATTAACAGTTTGGCGTTTTGCTGAAGCCAATGCAATGTCTTGGAGGCGAGTTTTTAATTGTGCTACATCATTGTCCGTTCTATTTGGGCCGAGTACATTTGCTGCAAAACGCTCAAATTTGGCTGTGTCAGCTAGGGTTTTATCCATAGCTTCAATCAGTTTTTTGAAAAAAAGTACAAAATTACCGAGTGTCGGCGCACCTTCGATGAGTATTTTTGTCCCTTTATAATCTAATTGGTTAGTATGACAAGCTGCGCACGTCATACCAACCCAGCTTTCACCTGTTGTTTGATTATTATGCAATGCAAAGCCTATGGGAAGACCACCAGGATTTGACTGTGATGCTTGCATCGGCAAGTAACGTAACATCTCCATATGATCCGTGTGGCGAAACAGTTGCTCACTTTCTGCTTGTTCAAGCCATACAAACCATGTGTAGGGAATGATTTGTGCACCTTGATTAGTAAACCAAAAATCGTTTCTTATTTGCTCGCTCCAGCCTTGATCTAACCACACCCGTTTAATTTCACCACCTTCTGCAGGTGTTATTTTTGGTGGGTTAAGGGGTGGTGCGGATTGTTGTGTACTGCAGCCAATGACCGTGACGAGGCCTATTATGCTAGAGAGTGTAGCAATACGTAACTTGCTCATTGCATCTGTCCTTACTAATTGAAGTGGGCAGAGCATAGGTCTAAATGTTAATTTTATCCATTACAGAGCATTACATTAATTTAACGTTGAAAGTGTAAGAAGGGGGAAGGGAAAATATTGAAGAAAAAATGGAACCAAAACTATGTTTGGTTCCATTTTCCGAAGCGCGAATTAAAAGTAGGCGCGTAAGCCTAATTTTAAGTTTCTACCCGGTAAAGGGGCTTGTTCTTTTATGAAGGAGCTATGTACAAAGCCAAGTTCATTGGTCAAGTTGTCAATATTAGCGTAGCCAACAAAGTCGATACCCTGTGCCGAGAAATCATACTGAAAGCTTGTATCTACCAATGTATAACCATTAGTTTTACTCTCATAAGCAGCAATATCTGATTGGCTATTATAACGTGTTATTGTCATATTTGCTTTCCAACCTGCATGCTCATATTCATATTTCACGCCAAGCTTATTACTTGGGATCCGAGGTAGATATTGGTCATTGTCTAATTTAGCTGTTAGCGTGTCAGCGAATACTTTCACACGGTTTTTATCATTGATCCGATAATGTGCATCTAGCTCAACACCATAAAGTTCAGCATCATCACTGGCAAACTTAAATACTGGTAATGCGCCTTCATGGAAATGATCTGCGTTTTCAATACCATGTTCAGAGGTAAACATTAACCCTGTATTTTGTTGATAGTAATAATTAGCAACGTCATTATAGAAAACGTTAATGGTATAGCCAAAATCACCAATAAAACGACGTACGCTGAAATCAATATTAGTGGCCGTTTCTTGCGCAATTTCTTGCGGTTCGAAGTGCACTTCACCATCTTCAATTACATAGCCAAGGCCTAGCTCGTAAGTACGAGTAGCAATATGGGTACCATTTGACAATAGTTCGGCCGTTAGGGGAGCTCGCTCAGAACGAGAAACATTAAATGCGACGTTATGCCCTTCTGTAAAATTGTAAACACCACCAATTGAAGCACTGATATTTGTCATGTCTAATTGATAAGCCACTGATTCATATTCTTTGTGGTCGTCGTGATCATCATGTCCGTGGTCGTCGTGATCATCATCACCGTGGTCGTCATGATCATCGTGATGCGCTTCAGTTGTTACTAAGCTAGATAGCTGAAAATCTTCAATACGCGCACCAAGCTCTAGCGTAAAATCACCAAACGTGCGTTCTTCAAGTAAAAACAGCGCATGAGATTTTGTTTCTGTTGCTGGAGTAAATGCTTCGGCACCATCAGCTTTATAGTCGCTATCTGCGTAATGGTATCCTACAATACCGTGCCATTCACCGATACGATGTTCTATGCCGGTGCGTAACTCTGTGGTTTTGTTTTTGAATGTTGTGCCAATACTGCCATGCTCAATCTCGCTATGCTCATAGTCCGTATAACCCGCTCTTACATTAATTGATTCAATCCATTCGTTATGAAGAGAGTAGTTAAAGAGAGCTTGCCAACGGTCTTGTTTTACACGAGCAAATACACCTTGTTCAGCGCTTTCATCTGCATGATCATCTTCACCTTCATGCTCGTCATGTTCATGGCCTTCATGGTCATGTTCATCATGGTCATGGCCTTCATGACTATGGGCAGGAATACCGTAATCTGTATCAATTCGACCGAAGCTTAAACCCAGTGTTAAATGTTCATTTACGTAACTAGTACCAAAATTAACTTGCTGAGAATCTATAAAAGTATTATCTACCTTTTTAGCCGTTTCAGGTGACTCATTGTGATCATCATGCTCACCCTCGTGCCCGTGATCATCATGTGCGTCATGATCATCTTCGCCATGCTCGTCGTGTTCTTCATGCGGTAAGTTAAACTCAGGCGTGTCATAATCACCACCTTTGCGGCTTACGCCGTCAAAATGGAAATTAAAACCGTCAGATCCAGTTTCAAGCATTGCAGCATAGGTATTGGTATTAGATACCGTATCGTGGCTATACTCAGCGGCGCCAGACAATGACTCTATAATGTCAGTAGGAATACGATTATCGACCACATTTACAACGCCACCAATCGCGCCTGAGCCATATAACAATGTTGCTGGCCCACGAAGCACTTCAATTTGTTGTGCGGATAGACTGTCGTTTGTATTTGCGTGGTCAGGGCCAACGCGAGATGCATCACTGCTGTCTAATCCGTTTTGAGTAATTTTGACACGAGGACCGTCTAAGCCTCGAATAATAGGGCTCGAAGAAACAGGACCAAAGTAGCTTGCATTGATGCCAGGTTGACCTTTCAGCGTTTCCCCAAGAGTTGGCTTGGCTGCGTTTTTCAATTCGTCACCAGCTAATACTGTCACTGGAGACGCCATTTCAACATTATTTTTGTGTAACGCAGATGCATAAACAACCATACTTTCAACAGCACTAGGCTTTAGTACGACGGTGACATAAGCGTTATCGGTTGTTACGGGTAAGCGTTCATCTAAATAATTGTTTTTGGTGATATGAAGTTGTGAGTCGGCATCGACATTAATTGTAAATTGGCCGTTTTTATCAGTAGTTACTGACTGGCTTTTACCATGTAAGTGTACTTTTGCTCCACTTACTGGCTGATTGTTATTGTCGAGTATTTTACCTTTTACATCTGCGGCAAATACGTTGCTTGAGAAAAGTGCAGTAACAATTGCACTGCTGATAAGAGACTGCTTCATCATAATTTATTAGACACTAACGTTGAGGTTGAATTAATTCGTGACAATATAACACCACATAATTGGCAGTTCAATGATGTTATACTATAACCTCAAATATTTTTGCTAAAATCGACACAAAGTCTATAGTTAGAGCGTGACAGAGTAGGGAGATTAACATGATCAAACCTTTTGTTTTTAAAGCGCGCGTTAATGTAGCTGACTTATTTCATCATGCCAATCACCAAGAAGTGTTTACGACTGCGTTACAAAAGTCTGAATCTCTTGAGCATTTTGTACTTAAAATAGTAGGATTGTGCGCGATATCTTATGATCAAAAAGCAAATTTAAACGCCAACTCAGACAAACAAAAGCCGGATGTATGGCTGGAAGATGATACTGGCTATATTACCGTGGCTTTGTATGCAAATACCTTGGAGTTCGATGAGATCATACGACTCGCTAAATTGTTTGGTAAATTGGTGATTTTAATAAAAGAAAATGATGTGTGGTTTGATGAGGTGTCGCAAAGATTACATTTGATAGATAATTTAAGTGTTTTTTCTCTTGAAGCACAGTTTGTAGATGCATTAAGTGATGCATTAAGTCGCAGCTTGCATTGGGATGTGGTGATTGAACAAAATCAACTGAGCATTAGTGATAAGCATGAATACTATGAAACCAGTGTTGCTCAACTGCTCTAAAACCCGCTAGGGGCAACTTGTTTCTATAGCAGCGTAATTTTAATGTTAGAGAGGGGGCGAGAGCAGCATAGTAATATCTCTCCTTCTCGTACAAAAGCGAGAGGCTCTTGATTATAGGTGATTTTCCCCTCATTGAGCTGTGCTCTGCACGCCCCACAAAACCCTTCACGACATTGATATGGTACATCTATATTTGCAGCTTCCAATGTATGTAATAGAGTTGGGGAATGAGCCACAAATTCAAGTGGCTCATCGTGATCTGTTATCGATATCACAGGGTAGGGTTTTTCAACCATTACAAGTCAAAATCACCGAAGTCAGAGGCATCAACCTTTGAGTCTATTTGTCCAACAAGATAGGAGCTAATTTCAGCTTCTTGTGGTGCAACTTGGACATTATCTGAAATTAACCACGCATTGATCCAAGGGATTGGGTTAGATTTTTTTTCAAATTGTGTTGGTAAGCCGACGGCAGTCATACGTGTATTAGTGATGTACTCGACATACTGGCATAAAATATCTTTATTTAGGCCAATCATTGAGCCATCTTTAAATAAGTACTCAGCCCATTCTTTTTCTTGCTCAGCAGCTTCTACAAACATCGCGATTGCTTCGTCTTTACATTGTGCAGCGACGATTGCCATTTCAGGGTCGTCCTTGCCTT
The DNA here is from genome assembly GCF_018100885.1 of Pseudoalteromonas sp. MMG013. Lineage (NCBI taxonomy): Bacteria > Pseudomonadati > Pseudomonadota > Gammaproteobacteria > Alteromonadales > Pseudoalteromonadaceae > Pseudoalteromonas > Pseudoalteromonas sp. MMG013. The sequence goes on from NZ_JAGJEE010000032.1 coordinate 40,749, forward strand.
CTTGCATAATGTTGAGCATATGTTGTGTACCAGATAAATGGAGTGCTTCATCACGCGCAATTAACTTAATGATTTTTGCATTGCCTTCCATTAACTCACGTTCTGCAAAAGCAAACGAACACGCAAAGCTGACGTAAAAACGAATAGCTTCTAAGATATTTACCGACATGACGCAAAGGTAAAGTAGTTTTTTCAACTCGAATAAACTAATTACAACAGTTTTGCCATTGACCTCATGTTTACCCTCACCATACAAGTTAAATAGAGAGACTTGCTCAATCAAAGCATCATAATAACGCGTGACGGCATCAGCACGCTCATTAATTTTGTCGTTGCTGACAATGTCATCAAAAATAAGTTCAGGTGACTGCGTTACATTACGAATAATGTGCGTATATGAGCGACTATGAATTGTTTCGCTGAACGCCCATGTCTCAATCCAAGTTTCTAATTCAGGGATAGATACAATCGGCAATAGTGCAACGTTAGGAGAACGACCTTGGACACTATCTAATAGTGTTTGGTATTTCAAGTTACTTAAAAATATATGTTTTTCGTGTTCAGGCAGTGCCTGAAAATCTATTTTATCTTTACTCACATCGACTTCTTCTGGTCGCCAGAAAAAAGACAGTTGTTTTTCAATCAGCTTTTCAAAAATAGGGTACTTTTGTTGGTCATAACGAGAAACGTTTACAGTTTGGCCAAAAAACATTGGCTCCTGTAGTTGATCGTTGTGTTTTCTGCTAAACGTAGAATAGGACATAGTTAATACTCGATACTAAAGAGGGCGGGCCGAAAAGGCCCGCTAAAGCTTAAATTTTACACGCGCCGCCTTCACAGCCATCATCTTCAACTTCTGGTTTCATTTCATCATGAGCATCAGAAGCGCCATCACGGGTATTATGATAATAAAGCGTTTTTACCCCTAATTTGTATGCAGTAAGCAAATCTTTCAGCAGTAGTTTCATTGGAACTTTACCACCTTCAAATTTATTCGGGTCGTAGTTGGTGTTAGCAGAAATAGTTTGGTCAACAAATTTTTGCATAATACCAACGAGTGCAAGGTAGCCATCGTTAGACGGAATATCCCAAAGCAACTCATAGTTGTCTTTCAAGCGTTCATACTCTGGAACGACCTGCTTTAAAATGCCATCTTTACTTGCTTTGACACTGATATGACCCCGAGGTGGTTCAATACCATTGGTCGCATTTGATATTTGCGACGATGTTTCAGATGGCATTAAGGCTGATAGCGTTGAGTTACGCATACCATGTTCTTTAATGCTGGCACGTAGCGCGTCCCAATCAAGCTTTAATGCTTCATCACATACTTTGTCTAGATCACGCTTATAGGTGTCTATGGGCATAATGCCTTGAGAGTACGTGGTTTCATTAAATAATGGACATGCGCCGCGTTCTTTCGCCAAAGTATTTGATGCTTTCATTAAATAATATTGAATAGCTTCAAATGTTTGGTGTGTCAGGCCATTAGCACTGCCATCTGAATATTTTACACCGTTTTTAGCAAGGTAGTAAGCGTAGTTGATAACACCTATACCGAGTGTTCTTCTACCCATTGTCGCTGTATGCGCAGCCGGCACAGGGTAATCTTGGAAATCCAGTAAGTTGTCGAGTGCACGTACGGCCAAATCAGCAAGCTCATCAAGCTCGTCTAATGATTCGAGGGCGCCTAAGTTAAATGCCGACAGTGTACACAATGCAATTTCGCCTTCCGCATCATTTACATTGTTTAGTGGCTTTGTCGGTAATGCTATTTCTAGGCACAAATTAGACTGGCGAATAGGAGCAACTTTCGAATCGAACGGGCTATGCGTATTACAATGATCAACATTTTGCAGATAAATTCTGCCCGTGCTTGCGCGCTCTTGTGCAAACATAGAGAATAATTCGATGGCCTTTATACGTTTCTTACGAATAGATTCATCTTGCTCGTACTGCACATATAGTGATTCGAACTTGTCTTGATCTTCAAAAAATGCGTCGTATAAGCCCGGTACGTCTGAAGGACTAAATAGCGTGATGTAATCATCTTTAATCAAGCGGGCATACATAGTTTTGTTAAACTGTACGCCGTAGTCTAAATGGCGAACTCGGTTTTCTTCAACACCGCGGTTATTCTTTAGAACCAGTAAATTTTCTACTTCTAAATGCCAAAGTGGGTAGAACAATGTGGCAGCACCACCGCGTACACCACCTTGTGAGCAGCTTTTAACAGCAGTTTGGAAGTGCTTATAAAATGGAATACATCCAGTATGGTATGCCTCACCGTTGCGAATAGGGCTACCTAAAGCACGAATTCTACCTGCATTTATACCAATACCTGCACGTTGGCTCACGTACTTAACAATCGCGGACGAAGTCGCATTGATAGAATCTAAGCTATCACCACACTCAATGAGTACGCATGAACTAAACTGACGTGTTGGTGTACGTACACCCGCCATAATGGGGGTTGGTAATGATATCTTGAACAATGAAATTGCATCGTAAAAGCGTTTGATATAATCAATACGCGTTTCTTTTGGGTAATCAGAGAATAAGCTTGCGGCAACTAAGATATATAAGAACTGAGCGCTTTCATAGATTTCTCCGGTTACTCGGTTTTGTACTAAATATTTACCTTCGAGCTGCTTAACCGCGGCATAGCTAAAATTAAGATCTCGAGAATGATCTAAGTAAGCATCAAGCTCGTGTAATTCTGCTTCTGTATAATCAACCAATAAATGTTGATCATAGCGCTTGTCTTCGACCAATTTAGTAATGTGGTCATATAAGCGAGGTGGCTCAAATTGACCATACGCTTTTTTCCGAAGGTGGAATATGGCTAGTCTGGCAGCAAGGTATTGATAGTCAGGAGAGTCTTTATCAATTAAATCGGCAGCGGCTTTTATGATTGTTTCATGGATGTCTTCAGTGCGAATGCCATCATAAAACTGAATATGTGACTTAAGTTCAACTTGTGACACAGAAACATTATTTAGACCTTCCGCAGCCCACGTGATAACGCGGTGGATTTTATCTAAATCGAGCGGCTCTTTTCGGCCGTTTCTTTTACTGACAGATAGCTGTTGGTTCATAGTTGTGCCTGTATTCCTTCGGAATGTGTATTTTTATATTGATCGCTGAGACAACAATTGCTTAGCTTTTAACCACTATATATGGTGGGAGTGCCCCTGCGGATCACAAGATAGTGGGGTTATGGCAATTTTGCAATAGAACAACTTGCTCTCAATTGTGGATAACTTAGGGATAATTGCATTGTGTTAGTGTTCATTAACCTTTGAGGTTTTATACACTAAGCCGCCATGAAAAAATCAACTCAATGAAGACTATTTTTTTGTAAATTGAAAAAAAAAACTGACTGATTTTTTTATATGCAGCTAGGTATCAAAATACAGACAAAACACTACATATGGTGCTTTGTCTGATTTTATAATACTAAATGTGCTGAAGTAGTCCCACAGGGTTAGTAAGATTCAGATCCGCGGCCCACGACCGTGCAATTGTCTCACTAGGAACATATCCCCACAGTGCAGCAACAGGACGCATTTTAGCTGCCTTAGCTGCTTGTATGTCTCTTTCTGCGTCCCCAACGTAGTAACATCTTTCTGGGTTAACGTTTAATTGATGCGCTGCATGCAATAATGGTTTGGGGGATGGCTTTGCTTCTGAGAGCGTGTCTCCACACACAACAACACGGATGTTTTTGAGTTCATCTATTTTTTTCAGTAGCGGCAGCGTTAGGAAAGTTGGCTTGTTTGTCATAATTGCGATTTGTATATTTGCATCGTTGAGTGACTGTAGCAAAGTACTAATACCTTCAAAGCAATGACTATATACCGCTAAATTATTTGCGTAATAATCTAAAACATGTTGGCGCAGCTGTTCAACATCATAGTCCGTCAGCTTGTCACCGAACCCAACTTCTAGTAGCGCTTTAACGCCGTTAGAGATAGCTGGGCTATATGCTGCTTTACTGACTTCAGGTAAGCCATGCAACTTTAAAGTATGATTGAGTGCAGCACCTAAATCGTCACAAGTATTGAGTAATGTTCCATCTAAATCAAAAATGACAGCTTCTATCATGCTAATTTCTCAAAGTGGAGGATGTAATTAACACTTACATCGTCAGTTAACGTAAATGTTTTTGAGAGTGGGTTATAGTTAATTCCTGCACTGGCTCTTACTTTTAAGTCACACTGTTCAGCCCATTTAATCAGTGTGGAAGGGCGAATGAACTTATCATGGTCATGGGTGCCTTCTGGCACCATTTTCAATACTTTCTCTGCTCCAACAATGGCTAGCAGGTACGCTTTGGTGGTTTTATTGAGGGTTGAGAAAAAAACATGCGCGCCGGGTTTAGCCAGTGCTGCAACCGCTTTAATGATAGAAGCAGGATCGGGGACATGTTCTAACATTTCCATACAGGTAACGACATCGAACTGCTCGGGGTTTTGCTGTGCGAATGTTTCAGCAGGTATTTTTTGATAATTAACTTTAACACCCGCTTCTAAGCTATGCAGCTTTGCTACGTTTAATGGCTCTTGCCCCATATCAATGCCTGTGGCATTTGCACCAAGTTTGGCCATACTTTCAGTGAGTATGCCGCCACCACAGCCTACATCGAGTACAGTTTTCTCAAATAAACCTTGGCTTCGGTGACTGATAAAGTCTAGCCGTAATGGGTTTATGTCATGTAATGGTTTGAATTCGCCTTCTGTATCCCACCATTGCTGAGCAATGTCTTCAAATTTTGCTATTTCTTGTGGATCTACATTTTGATGTTCGGTCATAAAAAACTTCCTCGTTAATCTGAGCGCATTATAAGCAGGGTCAGATTAAAATCACTAAAATCTTGCGCCTGTAAATTATAAAAAAGTGTGTTAGCATAGCTATTCAGAAATTAATAATAACTCAATCTCTTTGTCATAAGTCTGACTAGTTTGACATAAAAGAGATAGACACTGAAGGAAAGTGGAATCGAATGACTGATCTCGCCAATGAAATCCTGCCAGTCAATATTGAAGATGAACTCAAAAATTCATACCTAGATTACGCAATGAGTGTAATTGTAGGGCGTGCATTACCTGACGTACGGGATGGGTTAAAGCCCGTTCACCGTCGTGTATTGTTCGCGATGAATGAGTTAAAAAATGACTGGAATAAGCCTTACAAAAAATCGGCTCGTGTAGTCGGTGATGTGATCGGTAAATATCACCCTCATGGTGACAGCGCAGTGTACGACACTATCGTACGTATGGCGCAACCATTTTCTCTGCGTTATATGTTGGTTGACGGCCAAGGTAACTTCGGTTCAGTCGACGGCGATTCAGCTGCTGCGATGCGTTATACCGAAGTACGTATGGCAAAAATATCTCATGAGTTGCTGGCTGATTTAGAAAAAGAAACCGTTGATTATGTTCCTAACTACGACGGAACAGAGCAAATTCCAGATGTACTACCAACTAAGGTCCCTAGCTTATTAGTGAATGGGTCTTCTGGTATTGCTGTTGGGATGGCGACCAATATTCCGCCACATAATTTGACTGAAGTTATTAACGGCTGTTTGGCGCTCATCCAAAACCCTGATTTGACTATTGAAGAACTGATTGATTATATCCCAGGGCCTGACTTTCCGACCGCTGCAATTATCAACGGTAAAAAAGGAATTGAACAAGCCTACAAGACGGGTCGCGGTAAAATTTATGTGCGAGCTCGTGCGGAAGTCGAAGTTGATGAGAAAACAGGCAAAGAAACAATTATTGTGCATGAGTTACCTTATCAGGTTAACAAAGCACGATTAATCGAAAAAATAGCTGAGCTGGTCAAAGACAAAAAAGTCGAAGGGATCAGCGCACTGCGTGACGAGTCTGATAAAGACGGGATGCGTGTTGTAATTGAAGTGAAACGAGGCGAAGTAGGAGAAGTTATTTTAAATAACTTATATTCGCAAACTCAGTTACAAACAGTATTTGGTATGAACATGGTTGCGTTGGATAATAACCAACCTAAGTGTTTTAACCTAAAAGAAATGCTAGATGCGTTTATCGTTCACAGACGAGAAGTTGTTACGCGTCGCACCGTATTTGATTTACGTAAGGCCAGAGATAGAGCGCATACGCTTGAAGGTCTTGCTATTGCGTTGGCTAATATTGACCCGATCATTGAATTGATCAGAAAGTCTCCAAGCCCTTCTGAAGCGAAGCAAGCTCTAATCGCACGTCCGTGGGAGTTAGGTTCAGTTAAATCAATGCTTGAAAAAGCAGGCGAAGATAATGTTGCACGCCCAGATTGGTTGGCTGCTGAGTTGGGTATTCGAGATGGCCAATATTATTTGTCAGAGCAACAGGCTCAAGCTATCTTAGATTTACGTTTACATAAACTGACAGGCTTAGAACACGAAAAAATCCTAGCTGAATATCAAGAACTGTTAGATGTCATTGCTGAACTACTATTTATTTTGTCTTCTCCTGAGCGTTTAATGGAAGTTATTCGTGATGAGTTAGTTCAAATTAAAGAAACCTACGGGGATGAGCGTCGTACAGAGATCAGTGCAGCAGCACACGATATTAGTCTAGAAGATCTTATCAATGAAGAAGATGTTGTGGTTACGCTGTCTCATGAAGGTTATGTGAAATATCAGCCGTTGTCAGATTATGAGGCCCAGCGTCGTGGTGGTAAAGGTAAAGCCGCGACTAAGATGAAAGATGAAGATTTCATAGAGCGTTTATTGGTTGCCAATACGCACGATACAATTCTATGTTTCTCGACATCAGGTCGTATGTACTGGCTTAAAGTGTATCAACTGCCACTGGCATCACGTACAGCACGCGGCAAACCAATTGTTAACCTATTGCCATTAGAAGCAGATGAGCGTATTACCACCATTCTCCCAGTACGCGAGTATGAGGAAGATAAATACGTATTGATGGCGACAGCAAATGGTACGGTTAAGAAAACACCATTAACAGCTTATAGTCGACAACGCGCAAGTGGCATCATTGCAATTAACTTAAATGAAGGCGATAACCTAATCGGAGCAGATATCACTGATGGCAGTAATGACATCATGTTATTTACTGATCATGGTAAAGTTGTTCGATTTAACGAAAAATTACGTGATTCTGAAACTGGTGAAGTGAAAGTCGACCCAGAAACCGGTGAAGAAATGCTGGCATTGCGCCCGATGGGTCGCACAGCGACGGGTGTTCGTGGTATAAAAATGCCGGACGGTGTTAAAGTTGTATCACTGATAGTACCTAAAAATGATGGCGCTGTATTAACAGTTACTGAAAATGGTTACGGTAAACGTACACCATTGGATGAGTATCCAGCGAAGAGTCGTGCAACACAAGGTGTTGTATCGATTAAAGTCAGTGATAGAAATGGCAGTGTTGTTGGTGCAGTACAAGTAGAAGACAACAATGAAATAATGTTAATCTCTAATCGAGGCACGTTGGTTCGTACTCGTGTTAGTGAGGTGTCTACTGTTGGTCGAAATACGCAAGGGGTTATTTTGATCCGAACAATTGAAGATGAGCAAGTAGTTGGTCTACAGCGCATTGAAGAAATTGAAGTTGATGACTTACCAGAAGGTGAGGCTGACGATGTGAATACAGAGAACACCGAAACGATTGAAAACACGCAAGTGAACGATGATTCACCGAGTGAATAAAGCAAACTAAAAAGCGGCCGTGGCCGCTTTTTTTATCTGTAATTATTGTTGTTTAGGAATGAGGAAAAATGACGGTATATAACTTTTGTGCAGGGCCAGCAATGTTGCCCCCTGAAGTAATGAAAAAAGCACAAGCAGAATTTTTAAATTGGCAAGGCTTAGGTGTATCGGTGATGGAAGTCAGTCACCGTGCAAAACCATTTCTAGCCATGGTTGAAGAGTGTGAAGCTTCTTTACGACGCTTAATGAATATTTCAGATGACTTTGAAGTATTGTTTATGCACGGCGGTGGTCGGGGGCAATTTGCCGCGGTCCCTCTGAATTTGCACCAAAGTGACGCGCCTGGTGTGTATATTGAAAATGGTATTTGGTCTAACGGTGCAACAAAAGAAGGTGCAAAGTTCACGCAAGTTGAATCGTTAAATATTCGCACCGATAATAATGGACAGTTTGATATACAACCTGTTACCCAATGGAACTTACCAGAACAGGCCTCTTTTATTCATTACTGTCCGAATGAAACAATCGATGGAATTGAAATATTTGACGTCCCGAAGCATAACAATGCGCCAATAGTCGCAGACATGTCGTCGATGATTTTGTCTCGTGAAATTAATGTTGATGACTTTGATTTGATTTATGCCGGTGCGCAAAAGAATATCGGTCCATCAGGTTTATGTATCGTTATTGTGCGCAAAACGCTTTTAGAAAGAGATGGGCTGCCTCGCCCAGCGATATTGGATTATGCAATTGAAGCCAAGCAAGGCAGTATGTATAACACCCCGCCGACGTTTGCATGGTACTTAGCTGCTGAAGTATTTAAGTATTTAGAGGCCAATGGTGGAGTGCCAAAAATGCAGGCACATAATCAAGAAAAAGCCGCGTTATTATACGATTATATTGATACGTCAGAATTTTATAGTAACAAGGTAGCTAAACACTGCCGCTCGTTAATGAATGTACCATTTTGGTTAAGAGATGATAGCTTAAATGCCTTGTTCTTGTCAGAAGCCGAGAAAGTAGGGTTAGTGGCACTTGAAGGGCATAGGCTTGTTGGTGGTATGAGGGCAAGTATTTATAACGCAATGCCAGTGGATGGGATCAAAGCGTTGATTGCTTTTATGGAGAAGTTTGCAAAGGAGCATAATTAATGGAACAGTTAACATTAAAACCGATATCTAAAGTATCTGGCTCAATCACTTTGCCTGGTTCTAAAAGCCTATCAAACCGGATATTGTTATTGGCTGCACTTGCCGAAGGGACAACTGAGGTACATAACTTACTAGATAGCGATGATATTCGCCATATGCTAGGTGCATTGGCGCAAATGGGGGTCTCGGTCACTTTAAACGCAGACAAAACAGTAGCGACTGTACATGGCTGTGCTGGGCAATTAAAAACGCCTGAGGAAGTATTATTTCTCGGTAATGCGGGAACAGCGTATCGTCCATTAACAGCAGTGTTAGCGGCAACACCTGGGCGATTTGAACTTATTGGTGAGCCTCGAATGGAAGAGCGACCAATTGGCCATTTGGTTGACGCGATGACAACCTTAGGTGCAAATATTCAATATTTGAAAAGCACTGATTACCCACCATTATTAATTGAAGGTAAAAAAATAACGGGTGGACAAGTCGACATCGATGGCAGTATTTCAAGCCAGTTTTTGACAGCATTATTAATGGCTGCACCATTATTTACCGGCGATACCCACATTCGTATTAAAGGTGAGTTAGTATCTAAACCTTATATTGATATAACAATTGGTGTAATGGCTCAATTTGGTGTCGAGGTTGTTAATGACAACTACCAATCATTTACAGTTAAGGGCTTGCAGCAATATAAATCACCCGATCGCATTATGGTTGAAGGAGATGCTTCTTCAGCATCCTATTTTATTGCTGCTGCAGCGATATCTGGCGGTGAAATAGAGATCAATGGTGTTGGTAAACAAAGCGTACAAGGAGATATCGGTTTTGCGAACGTTATGGAGCAGGTTGGCGCTAACGTTGAATGGTTTGATGAAAAGCTTATCGTGCGCAAAGGGAAGTTAACAGGCGTTGATATTGATGCTAACGCAATTCCTGATGCGGCAATGACCTTAGCGACCGTAGCATTGTTTGCCAAAGGGCCAACGGCTATTCGTAACATATATAATTGGCGAGTAAAAGAAACAGATCGCTTAGCGGCGATGGCAACGGAATTACGTAAGGTGGGTGCACAGGTGACTGAGGGGCATGATTTCATTGAAATAACCCCTCCAACAACGATAAAGTTGACTGATATAGACACATACAATGATCATAGAATTGCTATGTGTTTTGCGATGGTTGCTGTTGGTGGTCATGAAATCATTATTAACGATCCTGGCTGTACGGCAAAAACATTTCCGACATTTTTTAATGTGTTAGAGTCAATTTCAACATATTAATTCAACCTGTATAAATAATAGAGCCGGCATATTATGGCTCTATTATTTATTGATTTAGTACCTATTTAACAAAAAGTTACAGGTAAGTAAGGATATATTCATTAAACTTGCGTATAATGCACGCGGTAAATTTCAGGTGAGCATTTCAGGAGGTTTAAATGCAGGCATCTATGCCAGTTATCACCGTAGACGGCCCAAGTGGATCAGGCAAAGGAACAGTTTGTCGCTTGTTAGCTGAAAAACTAAATTGGGAAGTACTAGATAGTGGAGCAATTTATCGAGTTCTTTCTTTGGCGGCGTTGCACCATCAAATAGCGCTAGACAACGAAGAAGCACTAGTACCATTAGCTGCCAATTTAGATGTACAATTTTTGATTGACCCTGTTTCTAAAAATGGCAGGGTCATTTTGGAAGGAGAAGATGTTACCACTACGATTCGTAATGAAGATGTAGGGGCTGCGGCTTCGAAAGTAGCAGCGCTTCCTCGAGTACGAGAGGCATTGTTACGCAGGCAACGTGCATTTAGAACTGAAGCAGGGTTGATTGCAGATGGTCGAGATATGGGAACGGTTATTTTTCCAGATGCTCAAATTAAACTATATTTAACTGCCAGTGCAGAAGAACGAGCTCACCGCCGATTCTTAGAGTTGAATGGGCGGGGACTAGATGTTACACTAAGTGGTCTGCTAGAGGACATAAAGGCTCGCGATGAACGCGATATGAATCGTAAAGTTGCGCCTTTGGTTCCAGCATCAGACGCGATTACAATTGATACCAGTGAGCTTAATGCAGAACAGGTGTTTGCAGTTGTAATGAAAGTTCTAGAGGAGTCGGTACTTGCCGGTAAACTAGAAAAGTCGCGTTTAACCTAATTTATCAATGCATTGGCAGGAAGCTGATGTTTATTTAACTACCCCATGCAGCATGGTTGCTAATTGGAATATTACTTTATGAGACGTATTTAGTATGTCAGAAAATTTTGCGCAGTTATTTGAAGAAAGCCTAAAGGGTTTTGAAGCAGAGCAAGGCTCTATTGTTAAAGGTACTGTTATTTCAATCGAGAACAACATTGTTCTTGTTGATGCTGGTTTAAAATCAGAAAGTGCTATCCCTGCGGAGCAATTCAAAAATGCTGCTGGTGAACTTGAAGTTGCTGTTGGCGACGAAGTAGATGTAGCGCTAGACGCAATCGAAGACGGTTTCGGTGAGACTATCCTTTCTCGTGAGAAAGCGAAGCGTCACGAAGCTTGGATCCGTCTTGAAAAAGCATGTGAAGAGCAAGAAACAGTTATCGGTATGATCAACGGTAAAGTTAAAGGCGGTTTCACTGTTGAAGTTGACACGATTCGTGCGTTCCTACCTGGTTCACTTGTTGATGTTCGTCCTGTACGTGACACAGCACACCTTGAAGGTAAAGAGCTTGAGTTTAAAGTAATCAAGCTTGATCAAAAGCGCAACAACGTAGTTGTTTCACGTCGTGCAGTTATCGAATCAGAGAACTCACAAGAGCGTGAAGAGCTTCTTGCAAACCTTGTAGAAGGTCAAGAAGTTAAAGGTATCGTTAAGAACCTTACTGACTACGGTGCGTTCGTTGACCTTGGTGGTGTAGATGGTCTACTACACATCACTGATATGGCGTGGAAGCGTGTTAAGCACCCTTCAGAAATCGTTAATGTTGGCGACGAAATCGCAGTTAAAGTACTTAAGTTCGACAAAGAGAAAACTCGTGTTTCTCTAGGTCTTAAGCAGCTTGGCGAAGATCCATGGGCAGCTATCGCTGGCCGTTACCCAGAGGGTGCTAAGCTTTCTGGTCGTGTAACTAACCTTACTGACTACGGTTGTTTCGTTGAAATCGAAGAAGGTGTTGAAGGTCTAGTACACGTATCTGAAATGGATTGGACTAATAAGAACATCCACCCTTCAAAAGTTGTTAGCCTTGGCGACAGCGTTGAAGTAATGGTTCTTGAAATCGACGAAGAACGTCGTCGTATCTCTCTAGGTCTTAAGCAATGTATTGCTAACCCTTGGCAAGAATTTGCTCGTCTTCAAAACAAAGGCGATCAAGTTACTGGTAAGATCAAGTCAATCACTGACTTTGGTATCTTCATTGGTCTTGACGGTGGTATTGACGGTCTTGTTCACCTTTCTGACATCTCTTGGAACACTCCAGGCGAAGAAGCGGTACGTGAGTACAAGAAAGGCGACGAAATCACTGCAATCGTATTGCAAGTTGACCCAGAGCGCGAACGTATCTCTCTTGGCGTTAAGCAAATCGAAGCTGACCCATTCAATAACTACCTAGACGTAAACAAAAAAGGTGCTATTGTTAAAGGTAAAGTGACTGAAGTTGACGCTAAAGGCGCAACTGTTGAGCTTATCGAAGGTGTTGAAGGTTACATCCGTGTAGCTGACATCGCTCAAGAGCGTATCGAAGATGCAACGACTGTTGTTTCTGCTGGTGACGAGATTGAAGCTAAATTTGTTGGTGTTGATCGTAAGAACCGTACTATCAGCCTTTCAGTTAAAGCTATGTTCGAAGCTGAAGAGAAAGAAGTTCTTGAGAAGTTGAAGAAAGAAGAGCCTGCGTTCGAAAACGCAATGGCAGCAGCTTTCAAAAACGCTCAAAAAGACTAATAATTAAGTCTTATCAGGAAGGGCGCTTTAGCCCTTCCTTTTTATATTAAAGGAAACACTATGACAAAGTCAGAATTGATAGAACAACTTGCCGAGCAACACGCACATGTTCCTGTGAAAGATGTGGAAAATGCTGTGAAAGAAATTCTTGAACAAATGGCAGGTTCATTATCATGCTCCGATCGTATTGAAATTCGTGGTTTTGGTAGTTTCTCGTTACACTTCCGTTCTCCACGCACAGGCCGTAACCCTAAAACAGGTGATACAGTTGAGCTAGACGGCAAATACGTACCACATTTTAAACCTGGTAAAGAGTTACGTGATCGCGTAAATGCCAGTATAATTGACTAAAATAGCGATACATTGATGGAGTAGCACTTGGTTAAGGTAGTACAAAAAGGATTCGTTTTAGCATTCATAATATTAGCGTTTGTAATAGGTACACAAAACCCCGAAGTGGTTAACGTTAATTATTTAATTGCGACTAGCCAATTACCTTTAGCGACTTTAATGAGTGTTTGTTTTTTCATTGGTGTGCTTATTGGATGTATGGTGAGCGTAAAGGTTTTTTCCCAGTTGAAATGGCAAAATTATCGGCTGAAAAAAAGTAACCGCCAATTGTCACCTGACACTGAACGCTGACCATGATTGAGCTGTTGTTCTTACTGCTCCCAGTCGCAGCCGCATATGGTTATGTTATGGGAAAGAATAGTGCTAAAAATCAAGCCCATGAACAAAACCGTCAAATTACATCACAATATAGTAAAGGCCTTAAATTCCTTCTTGATAGAGAGGAAGATCAAGGTTTAGAACATTTGATACAACTCCTCGAAGTTTCCGCTGATTCTGTAGAACACTACCTTACGCTTGCTACGCTTTTCAGAAAAAGAGGGGAACTTGATCGCGCAATTAAAATACATGAGTTACTGCTGAATCAACCAAATTTGAGTCATGTTGACATTGACTCTTGTCGATTAGAATTAGCAAAAGACTATATTTTGGCCGGGCTTCTAGATAGCGCCGAAGAACACCTTATTGTTCTGGTTAAAAACTCAAATAAAGATGCTCTAGAACCAATTATCAATTTATATTCCCAAATGCGAGAATGGCATAAGGGCGTTAGTATGTATGAGGCATATAGTGAACTATTTACTAAGCCACAACATTGTGCAGCAGTCGCAAACTTTTATTGTGAAGCCGCGTTAGCGGACAAAACCCCCAAACTCATGGAAAAAACAACGGCTTTAGCGCATAAAACAATTCGGCCATTATATGAGCTAGGCAAAGATGCATTTGAACAGCAAGATTACGTTAAAGCCATATATTATTGGCGAAAGCTGATATGCAATTTTACTCACACAGCCCCTATTTATATCGCGCAGCTTGAGCAGAGTTATGCTGAGCTGAATTTAATGAATCAATTTAATGAATTGATTATTGAGTTACTGCCAAAAGGCGGTGTGTTGATACGGATTAAGCATTGCCAAGCTTTATTAACAGATGGGCAGCAGCAGCAAGCTATTGAGTTTTTAACCGATAGTTTAAAACGTGAACCATCTATTCGAGGGTTTAGCTTTTTGTTGCAGTTACTTGGTAATAGTAATACACGAATTCAAACAGTTCTGGCAGAAATAGATAAATTGGTACAATCGTATATTGCGACTAAGGCAGAGTATCAATGTCGGCACTGTGGTTTTACAAGTCATACGCTTTATTGGATTTGTCCGTCGTGCAAACATTGGGAATCAATTGCACCGAGCAAAGGATTAGACGGTTACTAATATGTGTTTACACTAACATAAACACACCTTTTAATAATAATGCTATTTCTGAAATTTAGGTCACACTTAGGAATATTATGTCCCAAATAGATTCAAAAAAAGTGCTTATAGCACTAGATTACGATAACGAGCAAGCGGCATTAAATTTTGTTAAACAGCTTTCCCCTAGTGAGTGTCGGCTTAAGGTAGGAAAAGAAATGTTCACCTACTTTGGCCCCCAATTTGTTAAACAACTCGTTGATTTAGGGTTTGACGTATTTCTAGATCTGAAATTTCATGATATTCCCAATACTGTTGCAAAAGCCGTTGCTGCAGCCGCTGAATTAGGTGTGTGGATGGTTAACGTTCATGCCAGTGGTGGACTTGAAATGATGCAAAAAGCCAAGCAGGCACTGGAAAAGTATGGTGAAAAAGCTCCACTGCTGATTGCTGTGACGGTTTTAACAAGCATGGACCAAGCGCAGTTACTGCGTTTAGGCATTGAAAAAACACCAC
Organism: Pseudoalteromonas sp. MMG013; assembly: GCF_018100885.1. Taxonomy (NCBI): domain Bacteria; kingdom Pseudomonadati; phylum Pseudomonadota; class Gammaproteobacteria; order Alteromonadales; family Pseudoalteromonadaceae; genus Pseudoalteromonas; species Pseudoalteromonas sp. MMG013. The sequence goes on from NZ_JAGJEE010000032.1 coordinate 55,786, forward strand.
AAGATCAGGTTGTTTACTTAGCTAAACTTGCTCAAGAAGCAGGGTTAGATGGGGTTGTGTGCTCGGCGCAAGAAGCAAAAACGCTTAAGATGTCACTGGGCGGTGAGTTTAAACTGATCACACCAGGTATTAGGCCTTTAGGCAGCGATGCTGGGGATCAAAAACGCATTATGACCCCGCAAAAGGCCATTGCCGCAGGCAGTGATTATTTGGTTATTGGTCGTCCAATAACACAGGCAGATGATCCGGTTAAAACATTAGCAGAGATCAATGCGTCAATAGCTTAACGATTTAGATAAATCGTTAAGTATTAAAAGCAGCCATAGGCTGCTTTTTTTATGTAATTTTTTCGCTAAGTCATGTAGTTAAGTTACTATGACAGATAGAAACAAAGCGCTATAAACTCATGCGCTCAAATTCAGAGGGGTTACTCAACCAAAAGCTCAACATCGCCATTATATTTTCCGCGAAAGAGCGCGTTATTTTTGAATAATAACAGTTCACCTTGTTTGCCATGTTTTATGCTGCTATCGATGGCAATGACTTTATTATCGGCAATTGCTTTAACTTTTGATTGTGAGGTGTGGCCAACAACAATGTGCTCTACTTGATAATAGTCAAGTAATGTCGTCAGTTCTTTGTCAGTTATGTTGTTGAAATACCCTCTGTACCAAATTGGTCCATTTCGACCAAATAACCGTTTGGCAAATTGAGGCCGCTCTTTATTAACCAGGTATTGAGAAAATACAGCGTTAATTTTAGCGATAGAAACCTTGTCATGTGCAAAACTAGCAGGCAAACCACCATGCATGAATAATGCGTTATTTAGCTTCAAGATAACATTTTTGCTGCGGAGCCATTGCCCTAACACCGTGTTACTTGCATACAGTAAGTCGATGTCTCGGCCTAATAGCTGCTCAGTTTTTACATATTTCTCATGTAAGTACCTATCATCATTGTTTAACACCATCACTTCATGGTTACCCAACAACAAATGCAGTTGCCCATTTGCCTTTTTCGCTTGAGTTTCTAAATCGTACAAAAACCAAAGGATATCTGTCACATCCGGTCCTCGATCAAATATATCACCGGTAATAATTAAGTGGCCTGCGCCAAACGCCCATTGGTTTTTACTATCAACGATGTTGTGATTGACAAGTAGGGTTTTCAACACTGAAAATTGCCCGTGTACATCACTGAGTGCCGCATACTTTTTGATGTTACTAAAAATCGCAGGCTGTTTTGAAGAGGGGGTTTGTAGCTGCGTGTCTAATGTCATTCCACATTGGTTGAACGTTAACTCTTTTGTTAATTTACGTGTTTGTAAACTCATTTGATTGTTACAAACCCATTCAACTTGCATGGTTTTATTATTGAGCGTGACATAAGGTCCGTCAGAAAAAGCGGCAAGGCTTTGGCAACTTACGCAGATGAGCAACAGTAACATGATATGTTTTATTATTGAGATTGGAGCTGAGGGAAAATGGCGCATGATGTCCTTATTTAGTTTATTAATATTATGAGTAAAAAGCTTATTTAGGCAAAGCGTGAAAGCTGTTGAGGTGTCAGCTTTCACATGAGTACAAGTTTACACCGTAAATTTATAGGCTCTGCGCATAGTGATAAAGGGCTTTAAGTATGTTTAAGTTTCTTTCATTGCCTTCATTTTCGTGAACCAAATTTTCAAGGGTTAACATAAAATCTTCAGCCGAAATAGAAGGGTTGTCTTCACCATGCATGAGCTTGTTTTGGCAATACTTACGCCAAGCATCAAGATCGTTAGGGGTTAATGACTCAGGCCAGTTTCTGGCGCGATATCTAAATAACATGGTGGTAAACTTAGGATCTTCAAATTCAATATTAAGTTCACTCAGCGTGTCAGGGCGTGAATCACGTACAACCGCAAATTTGGCTTTGTCAGCCTTGCTAATAAAACCATTATATAATTGATAATCAGGGTTGGTTGTTGCGCTAAAGTCGGCTGGGTCATTAAAAACCTCAGCCACTTTATCTCGCAGTTCAGGGTGAGCTTTTAATATTTTTAGGTGCTCAAGGCATTGTTCACGGTCAATGCCTAAGCGAGCCGCGTTTTCAGGCAGCAGTGTTTTTGCTGGTGCGAGAATAGGGCACTTGTTTACGTGAACTAACTTTAGTCCAACAGGTAAATCACCTTCAGCCATATCGCTGCGTTTGGTATACAATCGTTCTCGTAATTCTTCAACCGATAAATCAAGTAATACTTGCGGGTTTTCAGTTAAATTAAAGCAGACGATGGCATTTTTATTACTCGGGTGGAAACTCATCGGGGCAACCCACGTGGTACACCCTTGTGTTGCAGGAATTCGAGAGGAGGTATGCACTAGTGGCTGCATGTTAAATACATCGATGATGTCGAGTAGCGCTTTCTTATTTTTAAGACTGAAGAAAAAGTTAAACAACTTAGGCTGTTTAGTTTTGATCAGTTTCGCTAAGTCGATGGTGGCAGTTACATCACTTAATGCATCGTGTGCAGCGCCATGTTCAATGCCATTGGCAACGGTTAGGTGCTCAAGTTTGAAGCTAGGCGTACCATCTTCTTTTAGTGGCCATTCAATGCCTTCAGGGCGCAGTGCATAACAGGCACGTACTAAATCAATAATATCCCAGCGGCTGTTTCCATTTTGCCACTCCCGTTCGTACGGGTCATAAAAATTTCGATACAGGCTATAACGCGTGACTTCATCATCAAAACGAATACTATTGTAGCCCGCCACACAGGTACTCGGTTGGCTAAATTGTGCATGGATTTTTGCCATAAACTCGGCTTCAATTAAGCCATGTTTTTGCGCATGTTGCGGAGTGATCCCCGTTATCAAACAGGCTTCAGGGTGAGGCAAATAATCAGGCGCAGGTTTGCAATATTCAATGAGTGGTTCACCAATGATGTTGAGGTCGTAGTCGGTGCGAATTCCTGCAAATTGGCTCGGCCTGTCTTTTTGTGGTGTCGCACCAAAAGTCTCATAGTCGTGCCAATAGATACTTGGTGTATTCTCGTTGTTTTTCTGGTTTTCCATTAGTATCTATTTACCTTTAATATCAGCTGTTTAATCTCATTTGGTGTGTGTGGTGTGCTTTTTATGTTTCTATTCATTATCATGTTGTGTGTATATCGAAAACATCATAGTGTGTATATCCTGTAGCTTATGATTAGTGATACAAAATTACGTAGTTTGTTAAACAAACCCAATGAACCACTTATATTATCTCACAGAGATGGCCTATGCGTAAAACGTAATAGAAATAGCCGTTTACTTTCGCTGTATCGTTACTGTTGTTGATAAACAACTGTTCTGCACAACTAATTTAGGACACTTTTCTTAAGGAATTTTGCTCATACTCTACATGCGGCAGATCACCATTAGCTGTATGAAGTCGTTCTAAGTTGTAATAGGGCATATACGCCATTACATCATTTCTCATATGTTCACGTGTTGGCTGTGGTATTGTCAGCAACAAATTGTGTTTTAAACTGCCAAAAAGCGTTCAAAAACAGCATTGATGCTCCTATGTCAAGGTCAAGTTAGTTTTGATAAATCAGAAACAATAATGGGATACTTCTAAACACTCTAACCCTAGACTACACAGCATTGAGGTGGTGGATTAGTCACGCGCTCTGAGTGCTGAGCAATATCATTTTTGTATGCTTTTTGAGTATGCAGCTCATATTTCAAATTTAAATTTATGAAATCGGCGATATGCTTGTGATATTCTTCGGGAGCTGGCTTAATTTTTGAATGGGTGTCAATCATAGGTTTCTACTAAGCGGGTAGGCTACCCGAATAATGCGAAAGAAAAGCTTCGAACTGAAATACAGGCACTATACGATGCTGATTGTTCTCACTGGT
>NZ_JAGJEE010000033.1:0-59614 GCF_018100885.1 Pseudoalteromonas sp. MMG013
TTGTTATTGTTATTGGTATTGGTATTAAAATTTAGTTCGGGTTTTGTACCGTCCGTGTAATAGTGTCGGTATTCGTACCACCGGCGATACGCTGTGTTTGCTTTGCATCTAAGGTCGGTTCAATAAGTAGCTTCTTTATCTTTTTCGTTTTCAGTGTCAGTTTCATCATATTTTTATTCTCGTAATTTATATACTGCTGCTTTGTGAGTAACTACAGATTAAACAATTCCACTGTTTTTAGGTAATTATAAAACCTTATATATTACCCATAATATTTCACTCAAGTTGTTGATATGTAAACTTAAATAATAAAGTTCGCTTTTGATAATATTGAAACTTCATTTCACACCTAAAATTATTCCTATCAACTTTAAAAATTGCCCTTATTTATATGCCTTACCACAACTGCAAAGCGCTTAATAAGTTACGACTGAGCATCAACCAGTAGAAAACTCAAAACGCTTGCTAAAATAAAGCGATGTACAGCATGAAATTAACGAGTACGTATAGAGGAAAAGTGCAAACTGATGACCGTATAAGTGTAAATCAATTATCATGAGTTGCTTTTAAGCAGCGCAATGACTTTCATGCCACTCACAAAGGCTGTCACTCAGTCACAAGTCCAATGACTGTTTAATAACAAAGTAATGAAGTGTAGATTTACTCGGTGCAGTAGTAAGGGGGCAATAGTAAGTATGTCATATTCCCTGTCACATATTTTCGTTTAAAAAGGGGTGTCAGATTGACCAAACTATCTGGCAAAGAATCGTTATTTGATGCTATTTAGTATGCCAATGGGTTAGGCTTTCACACACCATATCAAGTATTACGTCATAGACCTTGCAAATAAGCATCGTATAAACTCAATAAGTCAGCACTTAAAATAGAGTTATTCAAACTCGGAGCTATTTGCAAATAGGTATTCTTCAGTTTGACTCTACAAAAAACACTAAAATAAAACACCGCAAATCTCATGCTTTGCCAACCAGTAATAAACACGCTCGACACTAAGCGAAAGCAGAGTATTGATCCAGAAACATGTAGACAAGAATTTATCGAAGGGAATGAATATAAATCGATGCTACAACAAACAAAGCACTATGTTACCTACCCGTGAGCACAACCTCCTTCTCTTAACATATTGAAAGTAAGCAGCCAAAGGTTGAAGTTTATTATAGGTGATCTCACTAGTAGGAAATGTTAAAGATACCAATAAATCAAATCGGTAATTTTTAAGTCATCTAGATACCAAAAAGGTTATTTTACTTAAGCGCTATTTTTAGTAACTGGTTCTCTGATACCGTAATAATATCCAATAGGATATTGCCATTTATCTCAGAGTATTGAACACCACCGATGACTGAACCGGGATTATATAACTCCTCTATACTCTCAGAGTCATCACGGTTGATTTTATATACCTTTTCCCCATCAGAATAATAAATATTGCCGTGACCTACGGTAATAGAATGCTTGTACTTTGCCTGAGGTAATTCATATTGCTCTATTTGCTCTCCAGAGAATACATCATAGAGCACAACTTTATCATTCGATGAGAGCGAAACCAAAGTAGACTCATCTAAATGGCCAATCCATAAAGAAGTTAAGGCTGGAACCTCTACTTTCTTTTTATCATTAATTGAATACCTAAATGTTTTGCTTTTTATTTTTTTATCACTAACAACAACAAAACCTATTTGTTCTTTGCCAAGAAACTCGGCAGAAATAACGGTGCCTTCAGTACGAATAGTATCGACTAAACGTAATGTTTTGTAATCATACAGCTCTATTTTTTCAGCGTGTTGCAACAAAAGTTGTTCCGTATCGTAATTATAACGAATTGCGCTAAGACGCCCTTTGGGGATTTGAAGTGGTTGTCGTTCATTGCTGCTTTTTTGTGTAAAGCTAATGAAGCTCTCACTGCCTCGTCGAGTTAAAAATAAGTACCCATCATCAACTTCTATTCCTGAGCGATCTTCATAATCACTTTCATCCACAATACTAACGTCATTAGTTTGCAAATTAAATTGATGGATATCTCTCAAAAAAGGATAACTGACTAGCAATAACGAATCTTTATCGAACGCTTGAAAGCTGGCATAGGTTTTATCTGTTTCTAATTCAACAATACTATGTATCTTGCGATTAAATAAATCATATTCATAGACGATATTTTCAGTATTATCTAACCAAACCAACATTCCTGATGGCTCATCATAAGTAACAGCCCATATTCGGTGCGATGTCTCAAATAATTTCTCTTGATTTCCACCATCAGGGTCTGTCACATATAACTCATTGATATCATATTGGCGTCGTTCAAATAGAATGAGCTCTTTACCTGGAATATACGATAAGAAACGGTCACCATACGAGTTGAGGTTTGGTGATGTAATTTGAAATTCATCGCCAGTCGCTAAGCTCCGATTAACCAATGCGGCTAATTCATCTCTATTTCTGTACCCTGTTTTGGAATAAATAAACCGATTATTGCCGGCACCGCCCCCCGTCATACTGTCATTTAAGTTACAATCAAATAAAAACTGATTATCTGAATTAAAGTCAGCATTCAAACGCCAGACTTGGCACTTATCTTTTGTTGTTGCGCGATAAAAAATAGCATTGGAGTCTACCGACCACCCCAGCGGAAGGTAATTAACCCCTTCCTCTCCTAGCCGCTTTTCTTGGCCGCCATTAAGCCCTTTAACCACCAATGAATAATGTTGGCTATCGTTTGGAATGAATGAAAAAGCCACCTGCTTTTTATCTGGAGATAATGTGAGTAAGGTATATCGTCCTGGTAACCAAGACAGTACACTTTCTTCGATACTTTTTTGTTGTACTTTAACATCGGTTTTAAAGCGGTATCCTTGATATGCAGCTGCCGAAAGCACGACGGTAAAAAAAGTCATAATTACCGCTTTCTTTACACTGGAAGAACCACGTTTTGATGTTGATTTTTCAAGCTCTATCGCATTATTTTGCTCTCTACCTACACTTTCTTTTTTGTTTGTTTCTTGATTTTTATCCGTGCTGGATTGATGATAAATAATAATTGGTTCAAGAAAGAAACTATACCCTTTTCGATAGTGTGTTTTTACGATAATGCCTTTTTGCCGCTCAGACTTAAGCACCTTTCTAAGTTCAGACATCGCTCTATTAATGGCATTATCATCTACATAATTTTGCTTCCAAACATCATCAACAAGATCTTGTCTGGTAATAATCTGCTCACAATTGATCGCCAGATAGCATAGTATGTTAAACAATAAAGGTTCAAGCTCTCGTTCTACTTCTCCGTCATGAATAGTTTGACGTTTTGGATCTAGACTCCACTCGCCAAATTTAACCTCTTTGACCTTCCTGGAAAAGCTAACTTCATTCATTGTTCAAAGCAATATAATTATGAGTAATCTGTTTATTCTATCGAATGGTACAGTGAACACAACTTTTTATTACAAAGTTGTTAGTGTATTAGTAACAATAATAATTTTTTAAACTGTGAAAATTGAAGGGAATAAAATATATTTATCTATTTATGTATAATGGTTGTAAACAAAAAGCCCACACCATTTGGTGTGGGCTTTTAAACCAGATAGGTTTGTACTTATTTGCGCAATTGACGGATAACGCGTAGCTGAGCAATCGCTTCAGCCAGTTGTGCCGCGGCAGCTTGGTGGTCAAGCTCTGAAGCTGCCCCTGATGCCATTTGAGTTTGCGCTTCACGCTTAGCTTCTTCAGCGGCTTGCTCATCTAGGTCTTCACCACGGATAGCAACGTCAGCAAGGACGGTTACTGTCTGTGGTTGAACTTCTAATGTGCCGCCAGCAACGTAGATGATCTCTTCGCTGCTGTCTGCTTTAACTAAACGTACCATACCAGGTTTTAGGCCAGTCAGGAGTGGGGCGTGACCTGGGTGAATACCCAACTCACCTTCACTACCTGTCACTTGAATTGTAGCGACGCTACCAGAGAATACACTCTGCTCTGCACTTACTACGTCAAGTTGTACTGTCATTGCCATAATAACCCCCTAAATTACATGTTTTTTGCTTTATCAACTGCTTCGTCGATAGAACCAACCATGTAGAAAGCTTGCTCTGGCAGATCATCATACTCACCGTTTAAGATGCCGTTGAAGCCTGCGATAGTGTCTTTCAGTGAAACGTATTTACCTGACGCACCCGTGAATACTTCAGCAACGAAGAACGGCTGAGATAGGAAACGTTGGATTTTACGTGCACGAGATACAACTTGCTTATCTTCATCAGAAAGCTCGTCCATACCTAGAATTGCAATGATGTCTTTAAGCTCTTTATAACGCTGAAGAACTGTCTGAACGCCACGTGCAGTATCATAGTGCTCTTGACCAATTACTTGTGGGTCAAGCTGACGAGATGATGAATCTAGTGGATCTACCGCTGGGTAAATACCAAGAGATGCGATATCACGTGAAAGTACAACTGTTGCATCTAAGTGAGCAAAGGTTGTAGCAGGAGATGGATCCGTCAAGTCATCCGCAGGTACGTATACCGCTTGGATTGATGTGATTGAACCAGCTTTAGTCGACGCGATACGCTCCTGAAGTACACCCATTTCTTCAGCGAGTGTAGGCTGGTAACCTACCGCTGATGGCATACGACCTAGAAGTGCTGATACTTCAGTACCTGCAAGTGTATAACGGTAAATGTTATCTACGAAGAAAAGTACGTCACGACCTTCGTCACGGAACTTCTCTGCCATAGTAAGGCCTGTCAGTGCAACACGTAAACGGTTACCTGGAGGCTCGTTCATCTGACCGTATACAAGCGATACTTTATCAAGTACGTTTGAATCGTTCATTTCATGATAGAAATCGTTACCCTCACGAGTACGCTCACCAACACCAGCGAATACAGAATAACCACTGTGCTCGATTGCGATGTTACGGATAAGTTCCATCATGTTTACGGTTTTACCTACACCGGCACCACCGAATAGTCCAACTTTACCACCTTTAGCGAACGGACATACAAGGTCGATTACCTTGATACCTGTTTCTAGTAGTTCGATTGAACTTGATTGCTCTTCATATGAAGGGGCTGCACGGTGAATTGACATACGCTCGTCTTCACCAATTGGACCTGCTTCATCGATTGGCTGACCCAATACGTCCATGATACGACCAAGGGTCTTTGTACCTACTGGAACTTTAATTGGCTCGCCTGTACCTTCTACTGCAGTGCTACGACGTAAACCGTCAGTAGTACCTAGTGCGATTGCACGAACTACGCCGCCACCTAGTTGTTGTTGAACTTCTAGAGTCAAACCAACTAAGTCGCCTTCTGTAATTTTTACTGCTTCATATACAGCTGGCACGCTATCTTGTGGGAACTCGATGTCCACAACGGCGCCGATAATTTGGACGACCTTACCTAAACTCATGTCTATTCCTCTCGTTAAACTTTGCCGAAGCGTTATACCGCAGCCGAACCACTAACAATCTCACTGATCTCTTGTGTGATTGCAGCTTGACGTGCTTTGTTATAAATCAGTTGCAGCTCATCAATTAGGTCACCAGCATTATCAGTTGCGGCTTTCATTGCAACCATACGGGCAGCCTGTTCAGAGGCAGCATTCTCAACTACACCTTGGTACACTTGTGATTCAATGAAGCGTACTAACAGAGTCTCTAAAATAGCCTCTGGGTTTGGCTCGTACAAGTAGTCCCAAGCGTGAGCTGATACTTCTTCTTCAGCTTTTGGCAAAGGTAATAACTGATCGATTACTGGCTCTTGCTTCATGGTATTTACAAAGTTGTTGTATACCACGAATAAACGGTCAATTTTTCCTTCAGCGAATGCATCAAGCATTACTTTAACAGGACCAATTACGTCCTGAATTGAAGGTGCATCTCCAAGACCCGCTTTTTTAGCGAGTAGTTGACCACCGAAGCGTTGGAAGAAACCAGCAGCTTTACCGCCTAGCGTTGCATATTCTGCATCTACGCCTTTTTCTTTCCAAGCTTGTACGTCTTGTGTCACTTTTTTGAACTCATTCGTGTTCAAACCGCCACACAGACCACGGTCAGTAGAGATAACAATATAACCAACTCGCTTCACATCACGTTCTTCTAAGAACGGATGATGGAAGTCAAGATTAGCTTGAGCAACACGACCGATCACTTTGCGTAAGTTCTCAGCATATGGACGGCTTGATGCCACACGGTCTTGCGCACGCTTCATTTTAGAAGCGGCAACCATTTCCATTGCGCTGGTGATCTTCTGAGTATTTTTAATACTCCCGATCTTGCTTTTAATCTCTTTTCCGCTGGCCATGACTCTCTCTCCGAATCAAGGTGAGTGTTAGCGATAACACCCACCATGCATAACTAAATTACCAAGTTTGCGTTGACTTGAACTTCTCAAGAAGTTCTTTCAACTGCGCTTCGATCTCGGCGTTGTAGTTACCTGTTTCATTGATTTGAGCCATTAGCTCTGCGTATGTGCTGTTTGCAAAACCAATTAGGCCTTCTTCGAAGTCACCGATTTTCGCGATTTCGATGTCTTGTAGGAAGCCTTTCTCAGCTGCAAATAGAGACAGAGACATTTCAGCAACAGACATTGGTGCGTATTGTTTCTGCTTCATTAGCTCAGTTACGCGCTCACCATGCTCAAGTTGAGCACGAGTTGCATCGTCAAGGTCAGAAGCGAACTGAGAGAACGCCGCTAGTTCACGGTATTGAGCTAGCGCTAGACGGATACCACCACCTAGTTTCTTAACGATTTTCGTTTGCGCAGCACCACCAACACGAGATACCGAGATACCAGCATTTACTGCCGGACGGATACCTGCGTTGAATAAGTCAGTTTCTAGGAAGATCTGACCATCGGTGATTGAGATAACGTTAGTAGGTACGAATGCAGAAACATCACCACCTTGAGTTTCAATGATAGGCAATGCTGTCAATGAACCTGTTTTACCTTTCACTTCACCGTTAGTGAACTTCTCTACGTAATCAGCGTTTACACGCGATGCACGCTCTAGAAGACGCGAGTGAAGGTAGAATACGTCACCTGGGTATGCTTCACGACCTGGTGGACGCTTCAATAGCAATGAGATCTGACGGTAAGCAACAGCTTGCTTAGACAGGTCATCATATACGATTAGTGCATCTTCACCGCGGTCACGGAAGTATTCACCCATAGTACAACCAGCGAATGGCGCTAGGAATTGTAGCGCTGCTGATTCTGAAGCTGATGCAACAACAACGATTGTGTTTTCAAGTGCACCATGTTCTTCAAGTTTACGTACTACGTTTGCAATCGTAGATGCTTTTTGACCAACCGCTACGTACACACACTTAACGCCTGTGCCTTTTTGGTTGATGATTGCATCGATTGCAAGTGCAGTTTTACCAGTCTGACGGTCACCGATAACCAGCTCACGCTGACCACGACCAACTGGGATCATTGCATCGATAGACTTATAACCAGTTTGTACTGGCTCGTCTACTGATTGACGCTCAATTACGCCTGGTGCAATTTTCTCAACAGGTTCAAAACCGTCGTTATCTAGTGCGCCTTTACCATCGATAGGCTGACCAAGTGTGTTTACAACACGACCAAGTAGACCACGACCAACAGGTACTTCTAGGATACGACCAGTAGATTGTACTTTTACGCCTTCTTTAAGGTCGGCGTAAGGACCCATTACTACTGCACCTACTGAGTCACGCTCAAGGTTTAGTGCGATAGCATAACGGTTGCCAGGAAGCTCGATCATCTCACCTTGCATACAGTCAGCTAGACCGTGGATGCGGATGATACCATCTGTAACAGATACAATTGTACCTTCGTTACGTGCTTCACTTACAACTTCAAACTGCTCAATACGTTGTTTGATCAGCGCAGAAATTTCTGTGGAATTAAGTTGCATGCTCATTTTCCCAATTACGATTGTAGCGAGGCCGCTAGGCGGTCAAGTTTGCCACGGACAGTTCCGTCAATAACGGTGTCACCAGCTTTGATCACAAGGCCGCTAACTACGGCTTCGTCGATGCTACAATTCAGCTTAACTTTGCGTGCGAAACGTTTTTCAAGTGCCGCGACCAATTTGTCTTGCTGTTCACCAGCAAGTTCAGTTGCCGAAATCACGTCAACGTCGATTTCTTTGTCATACTCTGCTTTAAATTCAGCAAAAATATCAGCAACTGCTGGAATGGCGGCTAAACGCTCATTTTCGGCCATCAGCTTGATAAGATTCTGACCCTGTTCGTTGAGTTGCTCAGAACACACTTTCAGTAATACATCAGTTTGTTCTGCAGCAGTTGGCATGCTTGCAAGCAAAGAAGCCACTTGCTCATCGCTGGCCACTTGGCCAGCGAAGAACAACATGTCATTCCAAGCGTCAACATTGCCTTTTTCAACAGCAAGTTCAAAAGCCGCTTTAGCGTATGGGCGAGCGATAGTAGTCAATTCAGACATGCTCATACCCTCCGTTACAGCTCAGCGACAAGTTTTTCAACGATGTCACTGTGTGCGGCTTGATTGATTTCACGCTCTAAAATCTTCTCAGCGCCAACCACTGCCAGAGTAGCAACTTGCTTACGCAGGTCCTCTGTCACACGGCTACGCTCTGATTCAACTTCAGAGTGTCCTTGAGCAATAATTTTCTCACGCTCTTGCTGACCACGAGTTGTCTCTTCGTCAACAATTAACGCTGCACGCTTTTTAGCTTGATCAATGATATCAGCCGCTTGAGTTTTTGCTTCTGTCAACTGCTCTGCAGCCTCTAGACGCACACGTTCAAGTTCTTTTTCGGCTTTATCAGAGGCAGCTAAACCATCTTCGATTTTTTTCTGGCGAGCTTCAATTGCACCATTTAGTGGTGGCCATACGAACTTCATACAAAATAATACGAAGACCGTAAACGCAATTAATTCACCGATAAGAGTGGCGTTTAAGTTCACAACCGCTCCTCCTTAAATAGTAAGCTGTTCAAAGTTAAATTAAAGTACGAACAACAATACCATCGCGATACCAACACCGATCATTGCAACAGCATCGATTAGACCAGCTAGGATGAACATCTTAACCTGTAGTGAAGGCGCAAGTTCAGGCTGACGAGCACATGCTTCAAGGAATTTACCACCCATGTTACCGAAGCCGATCGCTGTACCGATAGCACCGAAGCCGATAAGTAAAGCAACTGCGATGTACTTAAGACCTAATACTAGTTCCATTTTTTTCTCCAAAGTTTCAATTGTAAATTAAAGTTAAAATATAAAATAAAAATTAATGATTATCTGAGCTCGCCATGCTTAGGTATACGATTGTAAGCATCATAAATACGAATGCTTGCAGAACGATTACTAAGATGTGGAATACAGCCCAAATAAAGTGCAACGGTAGTTGCATTAAACCAACTGCGCCGATCAAGATGAAAATCAACTCACCAGCGTATAAGTTACCAAACAAACGAAGCGCTAACGAGAACGGCTTAGCAACCAATGCTATCGTCTCTAGTAGCAAGTTAAACGGGATCAAAAGTACTTGAACCAGTTTGTTATCTGAACTGAACGGGTGCAACGTAAGCTCTTTAATAAAGCCACCGATGCCTTTGATTTTAATTGAGTACCCGATCATCAATAAGAACACACCAATTGCAAGCGCTGCGGTCAAGTTGATATCAGTGGTTGGTACAATCTTCATGTACACATCGTGAGAGTCCATACCAAATGCGGTTTCACCAACAACACCAGCGAATGCAGGTAAGAAATCTACAGGTATTAAGTCCATTAGGTTCATTAAGAACACCCAAACAAAAATTGTTAGAGCTAATGGAGCTATAAGCTTGCTACTACCATGATAAGTGTCACGTACGTTGTCACCAACGAACTCCACGATCATTTCAATGAAACACTGAAATTTACCCGGTACACCTGTGGTAGATTTAGTAGCGGCACTACGGAAGATCCATAAAAATATCAGACCTAAACCGATTGACCATGCGAGGGTATCTACGTGCCATGTCCAGAAACCACTGTCCGCGCATGCTTTATTGAAGGCAAGACCGGCGTCGGTCGAACACATCTTGGCATTGGTCAAGTGATGCTGAATATGGCTTGATAGAGTAACTTCTTCTGCAGCCATGTTTTATCCCAAAAGTTAATGATTAAAAAAAATCGGTGCCAACCATTGCGTGAACATCACCAGTATATAACAGCAAAAAAATGGCAATGCCATGACTGAAAAATACTTAAATACCAGTGCGAACAAACACACAGTCAGCAAAAACTTTAATCCATTGCCTCGTTTTATCGAGTCAAATACTTGCTCTGCTTTACTCGCGCCCATATATCTAAAGGCGTATAAAGCGAACACTAAGCTAGGAAGTACTGAAACTAGGCCACCGGCTATTGCAGATGCCCCCGCATGCACTCCCCAAGCTATTAAAACTATTACTGCAGCGACGATTGCTACGATACCCTGAAGTAATACGCCTTTTAATGCGGCTCGTCTATACGGGCCAGCTAACGAATGAGTCACTTTTTATTAACCTTTATGACCTTAAACTTAATCAGGGTATGAAAACTGGCGAAATTATACTTATTTTTGGTGATTTTGCAACTTGAAGAGACGAATAGTGGCGCTTTTTCAGCACCACCATTGTTTATTTATTGGTCATTCAGGCGGTTGTTGCATGTCTGGATGAATGCGGCCCAAAATGCCATCGAGTTCATCTAAGCTAGTATAAGAAATCACCAGCTTGCCTTTACCTCGATTATTATAATTAATTTCCACTTTAGCACCTAGATTTTCGCCTAATTGTTGTTCTAACAATTTGACATCTGGGTCCTTTTCCTTTGTTTCTTTTTTATCCACTGGGGTTAAAATACTACGTACCAGTTTCTCTGTTTCACGGACTGTCAGGGCTTTTGCAACAGCGGTACGGGCAACCTCAGATTGCGCTTCTCCAGAGAGTGCCAATAAGCACCGAGCATGACCCATTTCGATGTCACCATGCTCCAACAAAATTTTAACATCATCATTGAGATTATTGAGACGTAGTAGATTTGTCACTGTGGTACGTGATTTACCAACCGCTTCAGCCACTTGTTGATGCGTTAATTCAAACTCTGTAAGCAAGCGATGCAATGCAACCGCTTCTTCCATCGCGTTGAGGTCTTCACGCTGAATATTCTCTATTAATGCGATAGCAACCGCAGCTTCATCAGCCACCTGTTTCAAAATACAAGGCACAACATTTAATTGTGCTAATTGCGCAGCTCGCCAACGTCGTTCACCAGCAATAATTTCATAATCCGTATCACTGATATGGCGCACAACAATAGGCTGTAATATGCCTTGTGAGCGAATTGAACCAGCCAGTTCTTCAAGCGCTTGTTCCGACATGTCTTTACGAGGTTGATATTTTCCTGGCCGTAAATATTCAATCGGCAACCGTTGCAACTCACCATCAGTATGTTCAATTTTACTGTCAATGTGCTTTTCGGTAACATCGCTTTTGACATCTTCCACGATATCAATGGCAACAGGCTCAGATGAAGGAGCCGGTTTTGCAGAGCTCAATAAAGCGTCCAAACCTCGGCCTAAACCACGTTTTTTAACCGACATGTTATTATTATCCTCTTAGGCAACCGCAGCAGATTGCTTTTCTTTTCGACGCAACATTTCCCCAGCTAACGCCAAATACGCTTTTGCACCACTTGATGCCCTATCGTAGTACATTGCTGGTGCACCAAAACTCGGCGCTTCGGCTAATCGTACATTACGTGGGATCACAGTACGATATACTTTTTCACCAAAATGCTGTTTTAATTGTTCAGAAACATCATTGGCTAAACGATTACGTGGATCATACATGGTACGTAAAATCCCCTCAATCTGTAAATTTGGATTTACTAATTTAGCTAATTGGGTAATGGTATCCATCAAGGCAGTTAACCCTTCCAATGCATAATATTCACACTGCATCGGCACAAGAATTGAATCTGCAGCGGCCATCGCATTCACCGTCAACATATTCAATGAGGGTGGACAGTCAATAAATATAAACTCATATTGATCTTGGATGGACTCCAGTGCATTTCTTAAACGCACCTCACGCGCAAATAATTCCATCAATTTAACTTCAGCAGCCGTAACATCCCCATTTGCTGCAATTAAGTGATATTCTCCAGACGTTTCTGTACTGATCACTTCAGAAATAGCTAATTCTTCAATTAACAAATCATAAATTGTGGGTACATCACTATATTTATCAACGCCACTTCCCATTGTCGCATTCCCTTGCGGGTCCAAGTCAATAAGTAGGACTTTACGTTTGGTCGCAGCCATCGATGCGGCTAAATTTACAGCCGTGGTGGTTTTGCCAACGCCACCCTTTTGGTTTGCAATTGCAATAACTTTTGCCACAGTGCCCTCAAAAAGCTCAATCTTTAGAAAGAATAATTAAATGTCGCTCAGCATCCAGTTCTGGAACTTCTAAGCTAATCTTTTGCTCAAAGTGCACACCTGTTGGCAAGCTTTCTAACTCTTGCTCAGGAAATTGACCTTTTAGCGCAATAAAGCGACCAGAATTATCAATTAAATGCTCACACCACTGCACCATATCTTGTAAAGATGCAAAAGCGCGGCTAAGCACACCATCTAATTTAACACTTGGCTGATAATCTTCAACACGAGACTGAACCGGAGTGACATTATCTAACCCAAGTGCGTGTTTTACCTGCATTAAAAAACGTACTCGTTTGCCTAAGCTATCAAGTAACACAAATTGCGTGTCAGGCAAAGCGATTGCTAATACGATACCCGGTAATCCAGGGCCCGTCCCAACATCGATATAATGTTCACCTGTTAGATGAGGTGCAACCATAAGTGAATCCATGATGTGTTTAACAACCATTTCACTCGGATTGCGTACAGAGGTTAAATTGTAAGCTTTATTCCATTTGTCTAATAATTCAACATACTGCACAAGTTGCTGTTGTTGGCGTTCAGTTAGCACAATATCCGTTTGTGCTAATAAAGAAGATAGTTGTTGATGTAACACGAGATCCCATTGCCGTTACGCTGATTTGCGCAACAGCCCTTGCTTTTTCAGATACACTAATAATAGCGAAATCGCCGCCGGGGTGATACCAGAAATACGAGAAGCTTGACCAATAGTGTCAGGTCGAGCATCAGTTAACTTTGCAACAACCTCATTTGATAAACCACTTACCTGACTATAATCAAACTCTTTTGGTAGCGATGATTCTTCATGCCGCAATTGTTTATTGATCTCATCTTGTTGACGTGCAATGTATCCAGCATATTTCGTTTGGATCTCTACTTGTTCAAGTGCTTGAATATTCATCGCATCAGATCCTAAACCTTCAATAGCCATAAGATCATGATAGTTGATCTCTGGGCGACGGATCAGATCTTCTAAACTGGCTTCACGAGTTAATGGTGTTTTAAGTAACTCATTAACTTGATCAATTGATGGGTGATCTTTATGGATCCACGTTGCTTTTAAACGTTGTGATTCTTGTTCCATAACCTCTAGTTTATCATTAAATGCAGCCCATCGTTCATCATCAACTAAGCCAAGCTCTCGGCCTTTCTCTGTTAAACGTAAATCGGCGTTATCTTCACGTAATAACAATCGGTATTCAGCACGGCTAGTAAACATACGGTACGGTTCTTTGGTACCAAGAGTCGCTAAGTCATCAATTAGAACGCCGGTATATGCTTGATCTCGACGTGGTGTCCATGCATCTTTGCCTTGCACTTGTAACGCAGCATTCATACCAGCAATAAGACCTTGTGCACCAGCCTCTTCATAACCGGTAGTCCCATTTATTTGTCCAGCGAAAAATAAGCCGCTGATAAATTTAGTTTCTAAAGATTGTTTTAAATCTCTCGGATCAAAAAAGTCATATTCAATCGCATAACCGGGCCTACAAATATGTGCACTTTCAAATCCTTTAATTGACTGTACTATTTGCAACTGCACATCGAAGGGTAAGCTGGTGGAAATGCCATTAGGATATAGTTCATAAGAAGTAAGTCCTTCGGGTTCAACAAAGATCTGATGTTTATCTTTATCTGCAAAACGCACTATTTTATCTTCAATTGAAGGACAGTATCTCGGGCCAATCCCCTCAATAACACCAGCATACATAGGAGAACGATGTAAATTATCACGGATCACATCATGCGTTTTTTCATTGGTATAAGTGATATAACAAGGGATCTGTTGTGGGTGATCTGAATGTTTACCCATAAATGAAAAAGTGGGTGTGGGCGTATCGCCAGGCTGTGTTTGCATCACAGAGAAATCAACTGTTCTGGCGTCAATACGCGGTGGTGTACCGGTTTTTAATCTATCAACACGAAATGGAAGTTCACGCAAACGCTCAGCAAGTGCAATTGAAGGCGGATCGCCAGCTCTTCCCCCTTTGAAATTTTCCATGCCAATGTGAATTTGTCCACCCAAGAATGTTCCTACTGTCAGTACTACAGAATTAGCACTAAAACGTAACCCCATTTGAGTTACAACCCCTTTTACTTGGTCTTGCTCAACAATTAAATCATCACAAGATTGTTGAAAGATTTTCAGGTTCTCTTGATTTTGTAAAATACTTTGAATTTCAGCTTTGTATAAAACACGATCTGCTTGTGCTCGTGTTGCTCTAACCGCTGGACCTTTCGAAGAGTTGAGTGTTCTAAATTGAATGCCACCTTTGTCTATGGCTTTTGCCATTGCACCACCAAGCGCGTCAATTTCTTTAACTAAATGTCCTTTGCCGATGCCACCAATTGCGGGATTACATGACATCTGACCCAGAGTATCCATATTGTGTGTTAACAATAAAGTGTTCATACCCATTCTAGCAGCAGCAAGCGCAGCTTCAGTACCTGCGTGTCCGCCACCAACTACAATAACGTCAAAATGTTCATGATAAATCATTTACGGGATCCTACTTAAAAATTACCGGTTAGATTTTGAAAGGATGCGTATTCTACCTAGAAATACTCAGAAGTGAAATGACTAAATAGTAACCAACAAGAAAAAACCCAAAAAGAGATCTTTTAATATAAATAAGATCTTTTTAAAGATCTTTATTAGATCTTATTACTACTGAACTCAATATCTGTGAGTAAGGTTTAATATCTATTTAATAGCAATAACTTAGATCAGATCAATTGATGTGAATAGGATCGGATCAAGCATCTAATAAGCTCTGATCAAAACAACGATTTATACACAGGGTCAGATCAACTTATAATTATCCCAAGGATAACTATGGCTAGATCAGCAGGTAGATCAAAGGTTATCCACAATACGATCTAAAAAAAAGCAAAAATGTGAATAACATCTGTGTAAAAGATCTGTTGGTGCCTATGAATATACCGTAAGCCTATCACTGAATCGTGGTAGCCAAGCCAGCGCAGTGTCTTCTGGTAGAGATTCATCGAGTATATTGATCTCTAAAGTCGGCAATATTTCACTCGCTCCTTTATTAATCAATAGTTTAGCGATGTTTTTAGCTGCATAATTGTAAGTGTCATAGCTTGTATCACCAATGCCGATAACAGCAAACTGAATACCATCCAAATTATCTTGTTGATTTATTTGATCAATAAAAGGCAATAAGTTTTCCGGGTAGTCACCCGCACCGTAAGTTGACGTAACGACCAGCCATACATTATATCCACACTGAGTGAGGTCCGGTTGTTCTTGTAAATTTACAGTAAACCCTTGATTATCTAAGTCTTCTTTTATTTGATCTGCAACATATTCAGCTGATCCCATTTGACTACCTACGACGATCTCTATTTGTGGCATTGTAATTGATCAAGTCTTTTTAATGCCGTCATAATATCGTGCCTGTGGAAGAAGTAAAGAGGAGGGGAGTTTGATTGGATAAAAAATGACGTGTGTTTATTGTTCAAAATGAATTTTTTCACTTTATGTTATTGAATTTTAAGTTGTAAATAAAATATTCCACACGTTTATTAAGTGAAATTTATGTGGATAAACTGAGAATATCTTTTCGATAAGTTTTATTCAATGAATGCATTATATGATGATTTTGACTAAATTAGGGTTGAATGAGGATGATTTTCATGATGTGGACAAATTGAATGTGTATAACGATCAAGTCTTTGATTTAGATCTGTTTTTTTAGATCTATTAAGTTAGATCTATATATTAAAAAAGTCTAAAAATATTTAAATTAGATCGGAGCTGTTATTTGAACGGTTAGATTTTGACTGATTTGCTAGCTATTTGAACTAATGGTTTGGCATGAGCTGTGGAATTGAGTAGTCAGCGGGGTTGTCTGTGTTGGAATTGTTTACAAATTATAAAATAGGTATGCTTATATTCGGATCAAAATCTATTTTCTGTCTTTAATCTATTGTTACTTATGATGTTATGTCCGATAAATAACGCTCGATTTTTAGCCTGTGATATTTCTCACTAGTATGGTAAATATACTAAACGATGAGTTATTAGAATACCTATGGGTATAGAAAAGCCTTAATTAAAACCTTAAAGAGGCTAGATCTTTTAAGGTTTTAATTGCGGTGTACGTATTATTTTCCGATACAAAATGAGCTGAAGATCTTACCTAGTAAGTCGTCTGAGGTGAATTCACCGGTGATTTCGTTTAAATATTGCTGAGTCAGACGCAGTTCTTCAGCAAGAATTTCGCCTGCTATGTGCATTTCTAACTGCGTTTTACCTATATCTAGGTGTTCTGCTGAGCGTTCTAACGCATCTAAGTGCCGACGGCGTGCCATAAAGCCACCTTCTGTAGCTCCCTGGAAGCCAATACAGGCTTTTAAGTGATCGCGTAGCAAATCGATACCGTCAGTATTTTTTGCACTTAAACGTAATACCGGGTAGTTATCTTGCTGACACATACCGACCGCTTCTTGCGATAAATCTATTTTATTGCGAACGACGGTGACTGCCATACCTTGAGGGAGACGCGCCATAAATTCAGGCCAAATTTGCATAGGATCAGTGTGAACGGTGTCGGTTCCATCGACCATAAACAATACATGGTCGGCTTGGATTATTTCATCCCAGGCACGTTCAATACCAATTTGCTCTACTTTATCAGGGCTATCACGCAGTCCTGCGGTATCAATTATGTGCAGTGGCATACCATCTATATGAATATGCTCACGCAGTACGTCTCGGGTGGTACCCGCAATGTCTGTCACGATAGCGGCTTCGCGGCCAGCTAATGCATTAAGTAAGCTAGATTTACCTGCGTTTGGGCGACCTGCGATCACGACACGCATACCTTCGCGCATGATGCTGCCTTGCTTTGCTTGTTTACGGACTTCATTAAGTTGTTCGATGATTGCGTTTAAATCACCACTCACTTTTCCATCAGATAAAAAGTCGATTTCTTCATCTGGAAAGTCGATAGCCGCTTCAACATACATACGTAAATGGATAACTTTCTCCACCAGCGTATTAATATGATTAGAGAAATCGCCTTGTAAAGAGTGAAGGGCACTTTTTGCTGCTTGTTCACTAGTGGCATTAATTAGATCAGCAATCGCTTCTGCTTGTGTTAAGTCCATTTTGTCGTTTAAGAATGCGCGTTCTGAAAACTCACCGGGCTGCGCTAAGCGCACGCCAGATATTTGGCAAATTTCTTTGAGTAGCATATCAATGACAACAGGGCCACCATGGCCTTGTAGTTCTAAAACATCTTCGCCAGTAAAAGAATTAGGGCCCGCAAAATAGAGTGCGATCCCTTGATCTAATTGTTCACCTTTTAAGGTATTGAAAGGTAAATATTCGGCATAGCGCGTTTTTGGGCATTTTCCAGTAATATGCTGCGCAACGTCAGAAGCTAATGCACCTGATATGCGGATAATACCTACGCCGCCGCGTCCTGGTGCAGTCGCTTGAGCAACGATGGTGTCTTGTGTATTCATAAGGCCGTTAATGAAGCGTTTATATTACTTTTAATTGTACAGCAAAGGGGCAAACTGGGCTATTAACAACCATGACATATTGCATTCGCTTTTGTATATTAGGGGCACTAGCGTATATAGGGAATATAAGAAAACGTGTATCAATTTAAACAGTTTACATTTGAACCTGTTTTAGAGCAGTTGCATGTTGATGAGCAGATCGTAACTCTACGACCTAAAGTCGCACAATTACTCTTATTATTTTTAGATCAGCCTGGTAAATTATTGAGCCGAGAGGAGATACTTTCACAGCTATGGCTTCATAGTGAATATCGTGATGCAGCTTTAACGCAGAGTATCCAGGAGTTACGAAAACACCTTGGTGATAACGCCCAGAACCCGCGCTTTATTAAAACTTACCCGCAGAAAGGATATATTTGGATCAGTCCGGTACATAGAAAGTATAAAATAGCTCGATTCTTAAATAGGATTAACTTTTTTCGATCGAACTTTGTCTCTATCATGATGTTGTTTATTACGATGATCGGGGTTGTATTATCGCTTTCTCTACCAAATTTCTTTGTTAAAAAGCAGCAACAAGGTGCTCATGTAACGGTATCATTACCGACACTTATTGTGATGGATATCGAGAATTTAACAGGGAAGGTTGAATTTGATTGGTGGGGCTTTACGCTGCAGCAACAATTAAAAAAGGGTGCAGGGCATGCTTTTAGTATTGGGAATGAAGCCACATTCATTGATCAACAAAACGATACACACAAGCCAGACAAAACAACCGTATTTTCAGCGTCTTTAACCCAGCAACAGCAGCGATATGTATTGAATTATCAAATAACACGTAATAATCAAGTACCGGTATACGGTCAGCTATTCAGTGAGAATCTGACTGCACCGCTAGATAGTATGGTCACTAAGTTGGTGCAACAATTAAATGGTGTCGTACAGCCGGTATCAACAGAAGTTGTTTCAGCAAATCATGATTCAAGGATCAGCTATTTAAGTGGGTTACATGCGTTAACTCATTATGGTATCTCCGCGGCAAGCCCCTTTTTTCAGGCCGCTTTATTACATGATGATGATAATCAAGCTGCACGGTTAGAACTTGCCAATTTACTATGGAAAACGGGGCAATATTCTTTAGCACAGCATTATTTTGATGGCATTGATTTGGATGAAAGTGATGAGTTTTTAACGGTTCGATATCACCTTTATTATGGCCAATTTTTATTACATGAAGGCCGCTTTGATTCTGTAGAGGTATCATTAGCAAAAAGTATGCAGTTTGCCAACGAATTAAAGCATCGCAGTTTACTTGGTCAAGTGTACCAATTAGAAGCTGATTTGGCTTGGCTGAAGTTTGATTGGCCTCGCCACCATCGAGCGGTGCAAAATATGAAATTAATAAATGGGGGACTGTCGGTGAGTTTATTGGAATCTCAACGTGCATTTTATATTGCAAACCCCCCTGAAGCAGGTCTGGAACAAAACACCGAATTAGACATTGAAGATAATTTAAAGGTGATAAATCGCGCGATTCATTATTATCAACAACAAAAGCAACTCGCCCCGTTAATGAAAAGCTACTTTGCATTAGGGCAAAATTATCAAGCACCGTTAGAGCTGAGAAAAGAAGCGTTATACAAGAGTTTGAATATGGCTAAAACCCAAGGCAATGTGTATTTACAGCAACAAATACTACTCTATTTGGGATTTTTTCATATTCAGTTACACGAGGGGAATGCTGCATTGACGACCCTTTGGAAGTTAGAAAGTATGAATGCTCTCTCAGCTAATATTGCAATACAAGCTGAGTTTTTAATATCGATGGCGTACATGGATAATGTGTTACGAGCAGATATATTTGATAAAACATCTTTTATTAATGCAAAGCGAGGGTTTGAAAAGTTAATTTCGGATAATAAAAGTGGCCATATTACTCAGGCGAATGCGCAATTGTTGCTAGCTTGGTTATTAGTTCATCAACAAGACTATACCGCTGCTATGTCATTAACGGATCAGGCAATTACGACGTATAAAGCGTATAAGTTTGTCGATAGCCTAGCGTATGCACACTACACTAAAATGTATATTTTGCTTCAGCAAGAACAGTTTGAGCACTCACTGTCATTTGCTACGGAAAAACCAAAACATAAATTAACGGCTATTTATAAAAGTGCGGCGCAGTGGCAATTAGGCCATTTTGATCGTGCTATCAAATCTATGACTGAAACTAAAGTGCGTTTTCATTTACAGTGGCAAAGTACGGATCAAAATCTATTACACCATTTTATAGAAGCAAGAAATGAGGGAGTTAAATTGGATTCGCTCCCTCAATTATTGCCACCACCTTACAGTGTGTATTGTCAATCTGAATGGGTGTTTGAGTAGTGGGGTGTATGCAGCAAAGTTTTACTTGGTGGTGTATTGCCTCGATACATCACGCTTCCTTGGTTATTAAGTAATACCCAATAGGGCAGTTCAGAGACTGAGAATTGCCTAAAAAGCACATTATGTTTATCAAATATCACTGGGTGAGTGATGTAAAATTGTTGCTTATAAGTATGTGCATCTGCAATAGAGACGTAAAAAGGCTTAATGATAGTGAGCTTTTCTATTTTGCTGTTTAAATCAAGGTGGTTATGCGCTTTAATCTTTTCTACACAATCGGGTAAGTGGTGTTTAGGGCAAAGCGCATCACTAAAAAATAATAATCGAGTAGGGTGCTTGTCGGACTGATTAAAATCAAAATGGCTATTTTGCAAGCTAGTTAATCGCAATTGCTCTGCAGTGATAACTAGGTGCTCTTTGTTTGGTAAACTAACGAGTGTATTTGGTGTATATGTATTAACGACTTTCCCCTGTTTTAAGCTAATCACTGTTGGTGTTTTTTGTACCGAAAAGTGTTTTGCTAAGCGGTTGTTTTTGTCTATTTTGAGCGTCTTAAATTGTGGGTATGCTTGTATGAAACGTGCCAGGTCAACGGTATTTACGTTCATGTCTATTTGAAAATAACGACGTGGAAGGTGTGATTTTGGAAGGTTGCTTAATGCGGCATATTCACTCCATATATCAATAAAGACGACTTCTTCATGGGCCATTGCCGTTTGAGCTTCAGTGATTTTTATATTACAGATCATCAATATGTTAAAAAGGAACCATAGTAGGGGTTTATTCATGATGTTGTCCTTGTGTCGTTAAGTCGAGGAGTTTGGCTTTGAGCTCATCTGTTAATAGTGCGCTGCGATGGATGATGTTCCCTTGTTTATCAATAATGATATGAGTCGGTGTGCCTGTAATTTTAAATCGCTCCACGAGTGAGCCATCATCAAATACGGTGGGAAAGGTATAGTTATATTGAGATAGAAAGCGACTGACCAATTGAGGTGATTGATTTAAACCCACGTTAATCGAGACAACCTGTGTCTGTTCCCGCTTTGTATTGGCTGTTTTTTGTAAGTGGGGCATCTCTTCTATACAGTAGCGACACCAAGTGGCCCAAAACTTTAGGTAAGTAATTTTGTTTTGAGTGTGAATTGTCTTCCCCTGTATTGTGTTTAAAACGAGTGGTTTGATGAGTTGTGATGCATAACAGGCATTGTGTGTTAGACCTATTAAAAGTAGTGAGTATATGACTGCGTGATATCGTTTCATGATGTTTCCGTTATTGTATTAAAAGAATAGCGCTTGTCCGGCGCGTATTAAGTAGTACTGCGCCATGAATAGCATCAGTAGTGCAAAAATAGTGGGTGGGAGCGTTAACCAACGTCCGGACTTGGGAAGAACATTGAATAAATGACTAAATACGCCCAGTACAAATAGCAAAGCGCTCATCCCTAATGCAAAGCAAAAAAGCAGAGCAGCACCAAAGCCACTCTGTTGTTGCTCTGCGACAAAAAGTAATAAGCCTGCCAGTATAGGAGAGGTACAAGGGGCTGCGACTAATCCACTGGCCGCACCCATGAAAAAAGGCTTTTGACTCGATATGGAGACGTTTGAAAGTAAGTTTGGAAGTGCTAACCAACCTTTGAGAATAGCAGCAAAATAGAGAAGTAAATTAGCAAAACCAATTTGAACCCATGGATCACTGGCGACAGATCCAAACATTTTACCGGACAGAGCAGCTAACCAACCTAACGAGGCATAGACTAATGCAAAACCTAAGCAGTAGTACGCGGCTCTGCGTTTTTTGTACTGCTGTTCGGAATTTCTAGGTGCTAATGAAGCAATTGTGATGGGGAGTAGAGGGTAAATGCAAGGGGATAAACTGGCTAATACGCCACTAAAAAAAGCACCCAGAAGTAACCACCAGCTTAATTGCAGTACATTAAGTTGGCTTAATAGCAATGTTTCTAATTCAACAACCATGACAAACTCTATGAAATCTTGAAAGTGTCGATGAGTATTTTATAAGGTCTCAGTAAAGCCTATCAAATAGACATAAAATAGAGATAAAAAAACATTAAATAATTGATATATATAAATATAAACTCAAAAAAGTGAATGAAAGGCGAGGGGGATTAGCCGTTGAATATGGGAAATGAAGATAAGCGCTATCGCATACTGTTCAGCAGTTACGTATTCATTGCATTACACGAGAAACCTCTGTTTGTGCTGAACTAATAATCGTATTTTATGGGGTAATAATTTGAAGGGTTATTACTTAACCTGAGCATAAAGGTAACTCGGCTTTAGTTCTTATACAGATCTCAGGTTACTTATATTTAAGTGGCGTAGTACATAAATGGGGGGTTGTATAAATAAGAGGGGTAAAGCATCTATGCTAGCGGGGGGAAATAATTGAAAACGCCTGCAAGTTAGCAGGCGTTTGATCGATAACAAAAAGCTGTTTTACAATGGCTTTATCTTACCTTTAATCCTTTCTTTTCCATCCCGCGGTAGATGATAAGCATCTGTGCAATGGTGATCAGGTTCGATACCAACCAGTATAAAACGAGGCCTGATGGGAAAGGGAAGATTAAGAAGAATATCGTAAATACCACAGGCATGTACGTCATCATCTTTTGCTGCATTGGGTCAGTTACGGTCATTGGTTGCAGCTTTTGCGTTAAAAACATACTCGCACCAAATAAAATTGGTAACACATAGTATGGATCTGCCGCAGATAAATCGGTTAGCCACAAAATGAATTCTGCGTGACGTAACTCTGTCGATTCTAAGAATACATAGAACAAGGCTAAGAAAATTGGCATTTGTAGTAATAGAGGTAAACAGCCACCCATCGGGTTAACTTTCTCTTTGCGATATAGTTCCATCGTTGCTTGACCAAACTTTTGGCGGTCATCACCGTAGCGCTCTTTTAATGCTTGCATTTTTGGTTGTAGCATACGCATTTTAGCCATTGACGTATATTGTGCTTTAGTCAGTGGGTAAAGTGCCGATTTTACTAAAATAGTGATAGCAATAATGGCTAAACCCCAGTTGCCAATGAAGCCATATAGGATTTTAAGCAATACGAATAGAGGCTGAGAAATAAACCATAGCCAACCATAGTCTACCGTTAAGTCTAAGTCTGTGTGGATAGTTTCTAGTGCATCCCCATCTTTAGGCCCCATGTAGTAAGTGGCGGAAAGGTTAACTGTACTATTCGCTTGTACATTCACCGGCTCGCCTTTTAACCCCATAATACCTTGGCCATTACGCACTGCGGTATAAATGGTGTTATTTGACTCTTGCATTGGTACCCATGCACTTACAAAGTAGTGCTGAATAAATGCGACATAGCCACCTAACGTATTCTTGTTAAGATTCGCTTCAATCATGTCATCAAAGCTGTATTTTTCATAGGGCTCTTCAGCTGTACCGTATGCCGTACCAAGGTAGGTTTGATCAACCATGCTGCCTTTGGCCTGAATTGTACGTTTAACCTGAGTATACAATTGCACTTGTATAGGATCTGCTGTTGCGTTGTTAACGCTATATTCAAGGTTTACATCGTATTTACCAGCTTTAAATACATACGTTTTGGTAAACTCAACACCTTTGGCATCAACAAAAGTTAAAGGCACACGCAACTCATCACCATTCAATTGGTATTGCGTATTAGAACTTGTATATACAGGACGACCATCTTGTGATGCATCAGGCCCATTTAAGCCAATTAAGCCACTTTGCGAGATATATTGCTTACCTTCAAACTCACCTAGTAGTAAGTAAGGGTCTTCACTACCATGCGTTTCAGCATGCTTTAGAAGTTTAGCTTCAACAATGTCGCCCCCTTTGGTATCAATTTGTACCGCTAAAACGTCAGTTGTTACTGTGATCACTGAACGAATTGCTCTAGTCGCGGCTACAGGCACGTCGCCTTGGCTTGATACAGGTACATCATTTTGTGATGCAGCCGATGATACATTTGGGGTAGTTACTTGTGTTGTGGCACTGGTATCGATTTTTGGTTGGTTGTAGTCATTATTCCACTCTTGGAATAATAAATACGACACAAGCAATAAACCGATAAATAAAAACGTGCGTTGTGATTCCATAACAGCTCTTATTTCTCGTGTTGATGTTTAACTTGGGTTGATTTCTCAGGTACGGGGTCATCCCCGCCTGCACTTAAAGGGTGACATTTTAATATGCGTTTGACCGCGAACCAACTCCCTTTTAACAAACCATGACAATTAATTGCTTGTATGGCATAGCTAGAGCAAGTTGGATTAAAACGACAATGTGGACCTAACATAGGACTAATAAAGTGTTGGTAACCTTTAATCAATAGAATAAAGATACGCTTCGGGGCATCAAGTAATATGGTGAACCAAGGCTTTAGCACTTTAATTATCATTGCCATACTATTAATGTTCAAAAGGTGAGCTAAAGATACCCTAAATCAAGGGCTAAAGCTACGAACGGGGTGTATTATCGCGCTTTTGCGGCGAGTTTGCTTTTTTTACATTCTTTGCTGGGCGCTTTTTAAACGGTTTAGGCTTTGGTGCTCCCGGTTTACAACGTTCATTGAGTTTTCGCCACATTTTATTAAGTTGTTGCGTTAACTCGGCATTACTTTGTTCATCCACACCGCTTTTAACCATTAATACAATATCAATGTTATCAAGTTTATGCTGATTTAAACGAAAACTTTCGCGAGCAAGCCGTTTGATGCGGTTGCGTTGGCAAGCCAGTTTACAGCGTTTTTTAGCAACAGTAAGCCCTAAACGAGGACGTCCAATATCATTAGGTTTTGCTAGAAGAGTAAAATAAGGTGTCGCTGCGCGAGCAGGTTCTTGAAATATTCGAGAGTAATGCGAGGGAGTTAACAGACGTAACTCCCTGCCAAAGCTAAAGCTTTCCACTTATATTAAGCAGAAAGTACTTTACGGCCTTTAGCACGACGACGTGCTAGTACTTTACGGCCATTTACAGTTGCCATGCGAGCACGGAAACCGTGAGCACGTTTGCGTTTTAAAACGCTAGGTTGAAAAGTTCTTTTCATAACAATTCCGTCCGATCGGTTAAGTTAAAACATCCTATGCAGGTCGCGATCCTGGCACAGGTGCCATTGCGAGCGCGAAATAGTAATGCCCATAGCCTCGAAAGTCAATAACTATCTCTGGCGCTGGTGGTTTTTTAACTAATACTATGTAGGTCTCTACGTAGTTGGTTATTAGTAGTCGCTATTATATAAAGCTGCTGCATTATAAAGGTGATCTTTCGATCGCACCAGTAGATCTGGATCGATCTGATCTAATTAGAGTTTTCCACAGGCTTTGGGGGGAATATGGAAAAAACCTTTGGAAAACTAAAAATGATCGTAAAATAGCAGTGAGATCTTGTCTATTTTTTGCTATGATCTAACTCTTGGATCTAAAATAAAATTTCATTTAAAACAGCTGTTTATTGTTTTTTATCAACAGGATCCTCATTTTTTGAAAAGTCAACATTGAAGTTGTGGATAAGATCCATTCATAATACTCGGCTTCCATTATTAATTTAATGATAATAAAAGAAAATTTCTGGGTGAATTTTAACCTGTTTTAGGTGCCCGGGAATATTAACTATGTATTGGAGTTCAGCGTGTATCTGTCGGTTTGGCAAAGTTGTTTATATGTGTTGCAAGATGAATTGCCGTCTCAGCAATTTAGTATGTGGGTTAGACCACTACAAGCAGAAAGTACCGATGATACCTTAACGATTTATGCACCTAACCGTTTTGTGCTTGATTGGGTGAGAGAGAAGTACTTAAATCGTATTAATGAATTACTTATTGAGATCTGCGGTGATGAAGCGCCAAAGTTACACTTTGACGTAGGTAGTAGACCTATTTTAGGTCAACAACCGAGTGCTGATACCCAACAAGTACCGATGGTAAGTGCACAGCCTGCAACAAGTACACAGAGCGTTGCTGCACCAGCCGTTGAAAAGATTGAACCAGCACCAAAATCAGCATATCGCCCTAATATTAAAGAAAATTATACGTTTGATAATTTTGTTGAGGGTAAATCTAACCAATTGGCAAAAGCTGCCGCCACTCAGGTTTCTGATAATCCTGGCTCGGCATTTAATCCTGTTTTTATTTATGGCGGGACAGGCCTAGGTAAAACACACTTATTGCATGCTGTCGGCAATGGTATTTTGGCTAAAAAGCCAGACGCAAAAATTGTGTATATGCATTCAGAGCGCTTTGTACAAGATATGGTTAAAGCATTACAAAATAATGCAATCGAAGAATTTAAGCGATATTACCGAAGTGTTGACGCCCTGATGATTGATGATATTCAGTTTTTTGCCAATAAGGAGCGTTCTCAAGAGGAGTTTTTTCATACCTTTAATGCGTTGCTTGAAGGTAATCAACAAATCATTTTGACGTCAGACCGTTATCCTAAAGAAATTGTGGGAGTAGAAGACAGGCTTAAGTCTCGTTTTGGTTGGGGCTTGACGATAGCAATAGAGCCCCCTGAACTGGAAACTCGAGTTGCGATTTTAATGAAAAAGGCGCAGCAGAGTAATATTAACTTACCACATGAAGTTGCATTCTTTATTGCTAAAAAACTTCGCTCTAATGTACGTGAATTAGAAGGTGCGTTAAATCGTGTGATAGCTAATGCAAATTTTACAGGCAGGCCTATCTCTATTGACTTCGTAAAAGAAGCATTGCGTGACTTATTAGCACTACAAGATAAGTTAGTGACCATTGATAATATACAACGTACTGTTGCTGAATATTATCGTATACGTGTATCTGATTTATTATCAAAGCGCCGTAGCCGCTCTGTAGCGCGTCCACGCCAAGTTGCGATGGCGTTATCTAAAGAGTTGACCAATCATAGTTTACCAGAAATAGGCGATGCTTTTGGTGGACGAGATCATACAACGGTATTACATGCCTGTCGTAAAGTAAAAGCACTTCGTGATGAATCACATGAAGTAAAAGAAGATTATCAGAATTTGATTAGAACATTGTCGTCTTAAGGGCTCGTTTTTATTATGCAAATAACCATTTCTAGAGAGCTGTTTTTAAAACCGCTAACCCAAGTTTCCGGTGCAATTGAGCGTAAGCATACGCTACCTATTTTATCGAATGTACTACTTGAGATTAAAGATGGTACGTTGGCTATGACAGGGACCGATTTGGAAATTGAGCTGGTCGCAGCAGTGCAGTTGGATGAGCCAATTAGCGATGCAAAAATCACTTTACCCGCAAAAAAGTTGCTGGATATTTGTAAGAGTTTGCCTGATGGCTCTGATATTAAGTTGGCAAGTCAAGAGCATCAATTGTTACTCACCAGTGGGAAAAGCCGCTTTTCATTAACAACGTTGGCCGCTGAAGATTTTCCTAATCTTGAGCAATGGGATGGCGAAGTTGAATTTCAGCTAACGCGGTTAGAATTACGTAAGTTGCTGGAAAGTACTCATTTCTCTATGGCAAACCAAGATGTTCGTTATTATTTAAATGGCATGTCATTTGAAGTTGATAACAGTGAAATTAAAACGGTTGCGACAGATGGGCATCGTTTAGCAATTGCACACAAGAAACTATCCGAATCTGTTGAAATGCAAAGGCAGTTAATTATACCGCGTAAAGGTGTTCAAGAAATTATGCGATTGTTGCCAGCTGACGATGAGTTATTAAGTATTCAGTTTGGTGCAAACCATGTGCGTATTGTCGACAGTGAATTTACCTTTACCAGTAAGTTGGTTGATGGGCGCTTCCCTGATTATCGGCGCGTGCTACCTCGAGGCGGAGATAAACTTGTTACTGCCAATAGAGAATGGCTGCGCAGTGCTTTTCAACGTGTGTCTATTTTATCTAATGAAAAGTTTCGTGGCGTTCGCCTCAATTTATCAAGTGGTCTTTTAAAAATTAGTGCTAATAACCCAGAACAAGAACAAGCAGAAGAAGTTGTCGAAGTGGGTTATCAAGGTGATGATTTGGAAATAGGTTTTAATGTTTCTTATGTATTAGATGTTTTAAATACAATAAAAACGGAAGACGTACAATTTACTTTAGCTGATTCTAATAGCAGTGCGTTAATTGAGGGCGCTGGAGATGATGAAGCAATGTATGTCGTGATGCCAATGCGTTTATAAAATGAGCCTTACCCATTTGAGCCTCGGTGACTTTCGAAACATCGAGGCGATTTCTTTAGAGCCCAGTCCAGATATTAATGTGATTATTGGCGCGAATGGCAGCGGTAAAACGAGCCTGTTAGAAGCCATTTATTTTCTCTCCCACGGTAAGTCTTTTCGTACGAATAGGCATAAATTATTGATCCGACACGAACAGACCCGATGTTCAGTTCACGCCAAAAAACAACATCTTAGCTTGTCTATACCAGTTGGTATTGGGAAAGATTCTTCGGGAGAAACCTCTTTACGGATCCAAGGGCAGTCAAGTCGAAAAGTATCTGAGCTTGCTCAGCTAATACCTGTTCAAGTGATTACGCCAGAAAGTTATGATTTATTTTTTGGTGGCCCTAAAGAGCGTCGTAAATTTATGGATTTAGGGGTGTTCCACGTGGAACATGGTTTTTTTCAAGAGTGGAAAGATTTCAACAAAGTACTTAAACAACGAAATGCACTCTTGAAGTTAAGACCCAATAACTACGCTGAACAAATCCAATATTGGGACAAAGAGTTTGTTCGATTGGCAGAGAAAATAAATAACCACAGAGAAGCGTATATAAGTAGGTTTAAAACGCTTTTTTTTGATAAAATAGTTAGTCAAATACCCGTATTCTCAGGGCTTGAATTGCGCTATGATGAAGGGTGGAAAGAAAGCTTAGCTGTCACATTGAAACAACAGTTTCACCGCGATACAAAGCTAGGTTATACAACCAAAGGGCCACACAAAGCTGATTTCAGTTTTTATATTCAAGGCCATAGTGTAGAAAGTATTTTATCTCGGGGTCAATTAAAACTACTTCTATATGCGCTTAAAGTTGTACAGAATAGCTTAATTGAATCTGAAACCGATAAGCAGTCGATATTGCTTATCGACGACTTACCTTCAGAATTAGGTGAAGAAACTATGCAGTACGTGTCGACATTATTGTCGCAGTGTCAGTCTCAACTGTTTATTACTGCAATCACCGCTGAAAGTATTTCTGCTGTTGTGGAACCGATGAAACGTGAACTAAAAATGTTCCACGTGAAACATGGCAGCTTAATAACAAAATAATTGGAAGAAACCATGTCTGAAAATTACGATTCATCCAGTATTAAAGTACTGAAAGGATTGGATGCAGTAAGAAAGCGTCCAGGAATGTATATAGGGGATACAGATGATGGCACCGGTCTGCATCATATGGTATTTGAAGTTGTTGATAACTCAATTGATGAAGCATTAGCTGGTCATTGTGACGATATCTTTGTAACAATTCATCTTGATGGCTCTGTATCCGTGCGCGACAATGGTCGTGGTATTCCAACTTCTATTCATGAAGAAGAAGGTGTATCTGCCGCAGAAGTTATTATGACTGTACTACATGCTGGTGGTAAGTTTGATGATAACTCATATAAAGTATCAGGTGGCTTACATGGTGTAGGTGTTTCTGTTGTAAATGCACTTTCTGAAAAACTACAATTAACAATCCGCCGAGAAGGCAAGGTGCATCAACAAACATATTCAATGGGTGTACCTGATGCGCCATTGGCTGTTATAGGTGAGTCTGAAACTACAGGAACTGAATTACGCTTTTGGCCAAGTTCAGAAACCTTTACTGATATAAACTTCCATTTCGATATTTTAGCTAAGCGATTACGTGAACTCTCATTTTTGAATTCTGGTGTTAGCATTATCTTAAATGATGAACGTGAGGAGAATAAACAAGACCACTTTAAATATGAAGGTGGTATCCAAGCGTTTGTGGCTTATTTGAATCGTAAAAAAACACCTGTTCATCAAAGTGTCTTCCATTTCACGAGTGAACGTGAAGATGGCACAAGTGTTGAAGTATCAATGCAGTGGAATGATGGTTTCCAAGAAAATATTTATTGTTTTACCAATAATATTCCACAGCGAGACGGTGGAACACACTTAGCAGGTTTTCGTTCGGCATTAACGCGTACACTGAATACGTACATGGAAAAAGAAGGCTTTCACAAGAAAGCGAAAACCAATAGTAATGCAACCGGCGATGATGCGCGCGAAGGACTAACGGCTGTTGTTAGTGTAAAAGTACCTGATCCAAAGTTCTCTTCACAAACAAAAGACAAACTTGTTTCAAGTGAAGTGAAGACGGCAGTTGAGCAAGCCATGGGTGAAAAATTGGGTGAGTTCTTACTTGAGAACCCTGCAGATGCCAAAATTGTTGTCAGTAAAATCATCGATGCTGCTCGTGCAAGAGAGGCGGCACGCAAAGCAAGAGAGATGACTCGCCGTAAAGGTGTGATGGATTTAGCTGGCTTACCTGGCAAATTGGCAGATTGCCAAGAACGGGATCCTGCACTTTCTGAACTATATATAGTGGAGGGTGACTCAGCAGGTGGATCGGCTAAACAAGGCCGTAATCGTAAGAATCAGGCAATTTTACCGCTGAAAGGTAAAATACTGAATGTTGAAAAAGCACGATTTGACAAAATGTTGTCTTCACAAGAAGTAGCAACACTGATTACTGCGCTAGGCTGTGGTATTGGTCGTGATGAATATAACCCTGAAAAGTTACGTTACCATCGTATTATCATTATGACGGATGCGGATGTGGATGGTTCTCACATTCGTACCTTGCTTCTGACGTTCTTCTATCGCCAAATGCCTGAAATCATTGAGCGTGGCTATGTCTATATTGCCCAGCCACCTTTATATAAAGTGAAAAAAGGTAAGCAAGAGCAATATATTAAAGATGACGCAGCCCTAACGGTATACCTTACTGCATTAGCGCTTAATGGTGCTGCGTTGTATCCAACTGAAGGTGCAGCTGCGATAGAGGGGGAACCATTAGCAATCATGGTTGATGATTATCAAAATACCGTGAAAATCATTGAGCGATTAAACCGTAAGTTCCCGTCACCGGTGACTAACCGCCTGATTTATCAATCAGAGCTAACAGAAGCTGACTTAGCAGAGCAAACAAAAGTAACGCAATGGACAGAGTCATTCATAGCGGATTTAGTTGAGCGTGATGAAGATGCCACTATATTTGAAGCTGATGTGAAATTTGATGAAGAGCGCAGTTTATATTACCCCGTTATTAAAATTCGCCAGCATGGTGTAGATAAAGCGTATACGCTAGATCATAGCTTTATTACTTCTAAAGACTATGTACGTATTGCCAATACAGGTAAAAATATAGCGAACTTGATCGGTGATGGCGGATATGTTCAGCGTGGCGAGAAAACGCTTGAAGTCGATAACTTTGTCGAAGGCTTAGACTGGCTGATCAATGAATCTAAGCGTGGCTTGTATACACAACGATATAAAGGACTCGGCGAGATGAACCCAAGTCAGTTGTGGGAAACAACCATGGATCCAGGTGGCCGTCGTATGCTACGTGTTACAATTGAAGATGCTATTGCCGCAGATCAGTTGTTTGCTACTTTAATGGGTGATCAGGTAGAACCTCGCCGAGAGTTCATCGAGACAAATGCACTGCGAGTGGTTAACTTGGACGTATAATTCTAAGTGACAGAAAAATGAAAAAAAGGAGGGTTTTCCCTCCTTTTTTTGTGTCTAACGCTTAAAACCATGCTGCGCTCGCGGTATACTGAGCATAATTTTCACTCATTTGAAACCCTTCACTGATGTAAGTAAAAACAGTGCAATACGGGTTTAGTCATGAACCAAATAATATAATTAAGCCAACTATGCAAAAATACGATGTTAAAACCTTTCAAGGGTTGATCCTGGCATTACAGGATTACTGGGCACAGCAAGGCTGTATCATTGCTCAGCCATTAGATATGGAAGTAGGCGCGGGAACATTTCACCCGCTGACGTTTTTAAAATCAATTGGCCCAGAGCCAATGTCGAGTGCGTACGTACAGCCATGTCGTCGTCCAACTGATGGCCGCTATGGTGAAAACCCGAACCGACTACAGCACTATTACCAATTCCAAGTTGTGCTAAAACCATCGCCGGAGAACATTCAAGAGCTTTATTTAGGATCATTGGAAGCTGTGGGCATTGATACGTTAACGCATGAAGTACGCTTTGTTGAAGATAACTGGGAATCTCCAACACTTGGTGCATGGGGTTTGGGTTGGGAGATTTGGCTCAATGGTATGGAAGTGACCCAGTTTACCTACTTCCAACAAGTTGGGGGTATTGAATGTGCGCCGGTGACTGGCGAAATCACATATGGTTTAGAGCGTTTAGCCATGTATATACAAGGTGTAGATAGTATTTATGACCTAGTATGGACTGATGGCCCTATGGGTAAAGTAACCTATGGCGATGTATTCCATCAAAACGAAGTCGAGCAGTCGAAATATAATTTTGAACATGCAGATGTCGATGCTCTATTTGCACAATTTGACCACTGTGAGAAAGAGAGTCAAAAATTGATTGAAGCAAGTTTACCATTACCTGCATATGAACAAGTTATGAAGGCATCACACGCATTTAATCTATTAGATGCGCGTCATGCGATCTCTGTGACTGAGCGCCAACGTTATATTTTACGTGTTCGCGCTTTATCTAAAGCCTGTGCACAAGCATATTATGATGCTCGAGAAGCGCTTGGCTTCCCGCTTTGTAAGGATTAAGCAATGTCGACTGAAAATCTATTAGTAGAAATTGGAACTGAAGAGTTACCACCAAAAGCATTGCGTAAGCTTGCACAAGCATTTGCTGATAATATGTCAGCAGAACTGACATCTTTAGAATTAGGCTTTCATCAGGTCAATTGGTACGCGTCACCACGCCGCTTGGGTGTGCAAGTGTCAGCGTTAGAAACCCAGCAGCAAGACAAAGTTGTGGAGAAGCGTGGCCCTGCGACTAAGGCTGCTTTTGATGCTGAAGGCAACCCGACCAAGGCAGCACAAGGTTGGGCACGAGGGTGTGGTATTGACGTCAGTGAGGCTGAAACACTAGAAACAGATAAAGGTGCATGGTTATTACATCGTGCGACCGTATCTGGCAAACAGTCAGTTGCACTACTTGCGGATGTTATTG
Source organism: Pseudoalteromonas sp. MMG013 (assembly GCF_018100885.1). Lineage (NCBI taxonomy): Bacteria > Pseudomonadati > Pseudomonadota > Gammaproteobacteria > Alteromonadales > Pseudoalteromonadaceae > Pseudoalteromonas > Pseudoalteromonas sp. MMG013. The sequence goes on from NZ_JAGJEE010000033.1 coordinate 33,526, forward strand.
CTAAAGCACTTGCTAAGTTACCTATTCCAAAACCCATGCGCTGGGGGGCCAATAAGACTCAGTTCATTCGTCCGGTACATACGGTGGCAGCCTTACTCGGTAGTACACAGGTCAGCGGCGAAGTACTGGGTAAATCAATTAGCAATGAATTACAAGGACACCGTTTTCACCATCCGGCACGTGTATCAATTAAGCATGCCGATGATGCATTTGAGGTATTGGAGGGGGCGTATGTGATAGCTGACTATGACAAGCGCAAAAACCTGATCCGTGAGCAGATAGAAGCAGCCGCTAAAGAGGTTCATGCGCAAGTGGCGATGGATGAAGATTTACTTGATGAAGTGACATCATTGGTTGAGTGGCCGGTGACATTAACAGCCTCATTTGAAGAAGCTTTCTTGGATGTACCATCAGAAGCCCTGATCTACACAATGAAAGACGACCAAAAATACTTCCCGTTATTAGATCAAGAAGGCAACCTAATAAATAAGTTCCTGTTTGTTTCTAATATTGAAAGTAAAGATCCCAATGTCGTCATTGCCGGTAATGAAAAAGTGGTTCGCCCTCGTTTAGCCGATGCGCAATTCTTCTTTGAGACGGATAAAAAGAAAACACTTGAAAGCAGGTTATCTTCGTTAGAGTCTGTATTATTCCAAAAGCAACTAGGTACGCTTAAAGATAAGTCTGAGCGTATTGCGGCTTTAGCCGGTTATATTGCTGAGCAAGTTGGCGCTGATAAAACGTTGGCAGAGCGTGCCGGTCTTTTGAGTAAAACTGACTTAATGACTGAAATGGTCATGGAGTTTACGGATGTGCAAGGCGTGATGGGAATGCATTATGCACGTATTGACGGCGAAGCGGAAGATGTGGCATTAGCACAGAATGAGCAATATATGCCGCGTTTTGCGGGGGATGCATTACCGTCAAACCCAATTAGCTATGCGGTAGCACTTGCTGATAAGTTCGATACGCTTGTGGGTATTTTTGGGATAGGTCAAGCACCTAAAGGAGACAAAGACCCATTTGCACTTCGCCGTGCAGCCATTGGTGCATTGCGCATCATGGTTGAAAAAGAGCTGTCGTTAGATATTAATGACATCGTAGCGAAAGCAAAAACCCTCTTTGCTGATAAGTTAAGTAATGACCAAGTGGCAGAAGATGTCCTCGAATTTATGCTAGGTCGTTTTCGTGCATGGTACCAAGACGAAGGTATAAGTGTGGATGTTATTCAAGCGGTACTGGTTCGCAAACCAACATCGCCGATTGATTTTGATCGTCGTGTTAAAGCCGTTAGTCATTTTAGAGCTCTCTCTGAAGCGGATGCTTTGGCAGCCGCGAACAAGCGAGTGAATAATATCTTGGCTAAAAACAACGTCACCAGTGATGCACAAGTTAATGATGCACTATTAGCTGAACCCGCTGAGCAAGTATTAGCACAACAAGTGAGTGCTCTGACCGTTGAGTTGGCACCTGTGTATGCGGCAGGAGACTATCAACATGCATTAAGTCGTCTTGCAAGCTTGCGCGATGCCGTCGATGACTTCTTTGATAACGTAATGGTGATGGCGGATGATGATGCGGTTAAAAATAACCGTTTAGCATTACTCAGCCAGCTTAGTCGCTTATTCTTAAACACTGCAGATGTTTCTGTATTACAAAAATAAGTAATTTGTTACGTTAAAAGCCAGCAATAAGCTGGCTTTTTTATTACCATATGCACTGTTATACGGTATAGCGTGTACTTACTTATTGTTTAAATCGAAGACACTGGAGTTGTAATATGAAAAAGCTCAGTACAGTTTTATTAATGCTGTTATTGTCAGCTTGCGCAAATCAGGTACAAATTACAGACTCTCAGCAAACAAATACGACAGTAGCTCAAGAATTAAATAGACCGATGTACTTACGAGGTGATTTTACCTTGTGGGATGCGGAATCGCATTACATGCTGCAAGAGTCGAAGAAAGGTGTATATTCAGTCAAAGCGAAGTTTATGACGCCTGGTAAAGTATATGAATTTAAACTTGCGGATGACGCATGGTCAAAAGGGTTTAATTGCGGGTATAAAGTACAGGGTACATTGCGGTTAAATCAACCTCAATTAGCAGACTGCGATACAGTTTATAATTACTTTAACTTTATGCCGAAAAAAAAGGGTTGGTATAAGATCACGCTAGACTATTCTGATAATCGATCACCTAAGGTATTGGTCACCAAAAACTAAGGTGCTGTTGGTTGACCCATTTCGGTACAGTATTTTTCCATTTGCTGGGATGGTAATACAACCTAAATGTCATTTACCTTTTTTGATAAGGTATTGATAGGGTGCTGCGGTAATATCTTGGGTGATCAGTGTGTGGTCCATAAATTCACAAAAGCTGGGAATATCTCGGGTTGTTGATGGATCATCAGCGACAATTAATAGTGTTTCACCGATATTCATTTTTCTGACCATACCGCGGATCATCATCACAGGCTCAGGGCAGCGCAGGCCAATGGCATCTAACGTATGGTCTGGGTTTGAAAATGGCATGAGTTAACTCGCTTAGCGGCTGCTGAATGATTTTGTGCGCTATTTTAACCAGTGTTTTTAGACAAATAAACCACCCCTTAGAAAAAGCTGAAAATAAATGGGTTTACCATTACATCAGCACGAAAAAAGGCAAAGCGATGTGCTCACTTTGCCTTTGTCACCAAGTTGAAAGGGTCTGTCAGTTAGTTACTCGACGCGCTCAAATACGGTCGCAATGCCCTGGCCTAAACCAATACACATTGTGGCTAAACCATACTTTGCGTTTTTGTCTTCCATAATATGAATTAGGGATGTGCTAATGCGTGAGCCAGAACAGCCAAGCGGGTGACCTAAGGCAATGGCGCCGCCATTCAGATTTACTTTTTCGTCCGCGACGTCTAATAAACCTAAGTCTTTTAATACCGGTAATGATTGTGCAGCAAATGCTTCGTTTAATTCGGCTACGTCAATATCATCAATGCTTATTCCGGCCTGCTTTAGCGCCTTTTTACTTGCTGGAACTGGACCATAACCCATGATGGATGGATCACACCCAGCCACCGCCATTGACTTTATTCGTGCGCGAATAGGCAACCCCAGTGCTTTGGCTTTTTCTTCGCTCATTACCAACATGGCGGAAGCCCCATCAGATAAGGCAGATGAAGTACCCGCTGTCACAGTGCCTGAGGCTGGATTGAAAACAGGGCGTAATTGACCCAAACCTTCTACGGTTGTTTCTGGGCGAATGACTTCATCATGCTCGACAAGGACTGGCACGCCATCGTCATCGTGACCTTGCATTGGTAATATTTCACGGCTAAAGCGGCCTTCAACCGTCGCTGCATGCGCGCGTTGGTGTGAGCGATATGCAAAGTTATCTTGCTGTTCACGGCTTATGCCATGCAGTGTTGCTAAGTATTCTGCGGTGAGACCCATTACACCAGATGCTTGGGCAATCGACGTTGATAACCCTGAATGAAAGTCAACACCATGCGTCATAGGAACATGGCCCATATGCTCAACGCCACCAATAAGGTAAGTGTCACCAGCACCAGTCATAATTGCCCTTGCAGCATCGTGCAAAGCTTGCATTGAAGAGCCACATAAACGGTTTACGGTGACCGCAGGTACTGAATGAGGAATACCAGCCAGTAACGCTGCGTTACGGGCAACATTAAAGCCTTGCTCTAATGTTTGCTGGACACAGCCCCAATAAATATCATCGATAGATGCAGGGTCTACAGCAGGGTTACGTTCAAGTAAGCCCTTCATTAAATGTGCACTTAAATCTTCAGCGCGACGATGTTTAAATACGCCATTTTTAGACCGACCCATAGGGGTACGCAGACAATCGACGATTACAGCTTGTTGCATTGCAGACATATTATTGACCCTCCACTGAATAGAACACTTTACCTTGTTTTGCCCACTCACGGGTTTGTTCAGACACTTGGTAAATGGCACCTAGGTGCGCATACTTATCTGCCATTGTAACAAAGTTAGCCAGTCCCACTTGATCCAAGTAACGGAATGCACCGCCTCTAAATGGTGGGAAACCAATACCGTAAATCAGTGCCATATCTGCTTCTTGTGCAGAGGCAACAATTTCTTCTTGTAAGCATAGTAAGACTTCGTTCAGCATCGGCACCATACAGCGTTCAATGATGGTTTGTTTGTCGAACTCTTTGGGTGATTCACAGATACTTGCTAGTAATTCAAGGCTTGCAGCATCTTTAGATTTTTTCAGACGACCTTTTCTGTCTGGTGCGTACTGATAAAAGCCGGCTTTATTTTTCTGACCATAACGTTCTGCATTCGCCAATACGGCAACGGGATCTTTTTCTTGGCGTGCCATGCGCTGTGGGAATCCATCCGCCATAACACCAGTACAGTGATTAGCAGTATCAATACCTACCACATCGAGCAAGTAAGCGGGGCCCATCGGCCAACCAAATACGTTTTCCATCACTTTATCTATTTTACTAAAGTCGGCGCCTTCAACCACAAGTTGACTGAAGCCTGCAAAGTAAGGGAATAAAACCCGGTTTACAAAGAAGCCGGGGCAATCATTTACAACAATAGGTGATTTACCAAGCTTTAAGGCATAATCAACCACCGCGTTAATGGTTGCATCAGAGGTTTTGCTACCGCGAATAATTTCAACCAATGGCATCTTTGGCACTGGATTGAAAAAGTGCATACCACAGAAATCTTCTGGACGTTTTAGCGCAGTTGCTAATTCGTCAATACAAATTGTGGATGTGTTTGACGTTAATATAGTGCCTTCTGGCAGCTGTTCTTCAAGACCGGCTAGCACCGTCTGTTTTACCTTCGGGTGTTCTACGACCGCTTCAACCACAATATCAGAATTGGCTAAATCACGATCGTCAAGCGTTAGTTTTATTTTACCAAGTGTTGCGATCATTTTATCCATGGCCATATGACCACGTTTTACTTTTTTACCAAGAATGGTGGCCGCTTCATTCATGCCTAAATCAAGCGCCGCTTGGTTGATGTCTTTCATGACAATCGGTGTGCCTTTATACGCAGACTGATAAGCAATGCCTCCGCCCATAATGCCCGCACCGAGTACCGCAGCTTGTTTGATCTCAAGCTGTGATGCTTTAGCTTGCTTTTTAGCAACGCCTTTGATGTATTGGTCTGCTAAAAATATACCGGTTTGTGCGGCAGCTTCCGCTGTTTTCGCAAGCTTGGCAAAATTGGCATTTTCAATGGCCATTGCTTCATCACGAGTGCTATTTGCGGCAGCTTTAATGGTTCTTACTGCCATAACTGGCGCTGGGTAATGACCTTTGGTTTTACCCATTACCATGCCTTCAGCCATCGCAAAGCTCATGCCTTGCTCTACTTTATTTAGCTTTAATGGTGAAAGTTTTACTTGGCGCTTAGATTGCCAGTCGAGCTTACCTGCTACAGCTTGTTCTAGTACGCGAATAGCCGCATCGAATAGTTTTTCTGGTGCAACCACGCCGTCTACCGCACCAACCTTTAAGGCATCATTGGCGCGGTGTTCTTTACCTGTCGTTATCCAGGTCATGGCGTTGTCAGCACCAATAATTCTTGGTAAACGTACTGTGCCGCCAAATCCAGGCATGATCCCAAGTTTGACTTCAGGTAAGCCAATTTTTGCTGATGTACTGGCTAAACGAAAGTCAGTAGCAAGTAACCACTCACACCCACCACCAAGCGCTAAACCATTGATTGCAGATGCAGTAGGAAACGGTAAATCTTCGATGGCATCAAATACATCGGTTGCGTCTTTTATCCAGCCAATAAGTTCTTTTTCTGGGCGCTGGAAGGTCGGTAAAAATTCAAATATATCAGCACCAATGATGAAGTGATCTTTATCACTGGTAAATACCATTGCGTCTATATCGTCACGTTGACGTAATTCGGCAAATGCGTTTGCGCACTCTGATAGGGTTTGTTGAGATAGTTTATTGACCGAACCTGGCATACAAAACCTAAATTCAGCGATTTTGCCTTTGCAGAAATCAACAACAAAGGACTCACTCTTATATAACATGCTTGTTCTCCCGTGTAGTAACACTGGTACGATGAGTTGCTATTTCACCCAGTTTGGCCGCTTTAAATAAAAATTGCAATGAAAAATTTATGCTGTATTTCTCATCTCCTTAAAAAGCGTAAATTTTGATGCTAAGGTGGAGATGTTGATTTTATTCACCTCCAGTATAGATGTGCGCAGTCACTATACTGTGGAATTTTTAGATAATTACTGTATTACAAAAGCATGTGTGGTACGCCCGCATATTATTTTTACTTAATCAATTTAGGTCATTATGAAATCATGGATCTTGAATGTTGCTGCTACCAGTCTTGGGCTATTTAGCTGGTTTTCTTGTGCAGATGACACTCATAAAGCATTTAAAGCTGCTGAGCGAATTGCTTGGTCTGGACAGCACAAGGCGTTTAAACGGTCCTTACAAACGCTAAATCATCCGTTAAAACCGTATGTGGAACTGGCTTTTTATAAACGTAATAGCAAGCTAAAGTATCAAGCGGAAATTGCGCATTTTCTGAGTGTGTATGATGGTACTCCCCTAGAGTGGCCGGTGCGTTCTAGTTGGCTAAAGTACCTGAAAAGGCGAAGTAAAAAAGCGCTATTCGTTGAGTATTACCAGCCTACTAAAGATGCAGAGTTGCACTGTAGCTATCTAAAATATCAGTTAGATTTAGGCGCGCCAAAAAAAGCCATTTTAAATCAGGTCGAACCACTTTGGGTCGTGGGTAAATCCCAGCCTCGTGCGTGTAATAGCTTATTCAAGCAATGGCAAAATGCAGGATATAGAACCGATGACATGGTATGGCAGCGAATTACCAAAGCTGCGCAAGGGGGGCAAACATCATTGCTACGTTATCTAAAAACCTTGTTACCAAAGGAGCAGGCGTACCTAGCTGATTTATATGCGACTGTTAGGCGGGATCCAAGTGCTGCTGCGGGGTTATACCGATTTAAAAAGCGTTCCATAAAAGAGGCTGAAATTGCAATTTATGGCGTACGCAGATTAATTTGGCGGGATCAGAAGTTAGCGCTCAAAGCTTGGGATAAGTTGCAAAAAATGTTTCCTTTCACGCAATCACAAAAAGACAGCGTCGCATATCGTTTTGCTCTTGCATTGGCATCGAAAGGCCACCCACAAGCGCGATTTTGGTTGAATAAAGTTCCGTCTGAAAACCAAGATAGTAAATTAAAGCAATGGATGATGGGTAATATGCTCAAAGAGCAGGATTGGGCAGGGATCACGGCTTTGTTTACACCCATGAAAAACTTAAGTAACGGTCAAACGTATTGGTTAGCATATAGTCATGCTCATCGCGGCAACGAATCCAAAGCAAAACAGTTGTGGCAAAGTCTTGCTGTTAAAAGGGATTACTACGGCTTTTTAGCAGCAGAACGGCTTGGTTTACCTATATCTCTTAACGCTAAGCCCTTAGATGTTTCTCCTGAATTATTGACTAAAGTGTCAGAAGCGCCCGGTTTTAAACGTGCAAAAGCACTCTATGAAATGAAACGTTATACTGAAGCGAGGAGAGAGTGGAACTATTTGACGAATACATCGAGTATACCAGAGAAATTAGCAGCCTCTACATTGGCCGCTGATCTTGATTGGTATGATAGTACTATTTATACATTGGCAGAAATCAAAGCATGGGACTATGTCGATTTACGTTTCCCACTTGCGTATCAAGATTTATTTAATCGTTACAGTGAAAAGAGCCATATTGATGTGGCTTGGAGTATCGCGGTTGCGCGTCGTGAAAGCTCTTTCGCCCCTGATGCGCGCTCTCATGCTAATGCCTATGGGTTAATGCAATTGTTACCTAGCACTGCGCGTTATGTAAGTAAACAACGCGTTTCTAAGACAAAGCTATTTCAGCCAGTTACCAATATCCGCTTAGGGACTGACTACTTAGAGTATTTAAAAAAGAAGAATGGTGGAAATGAAATACTGGCTACTGCGTCTTATAATGCGGGATATCACCGTATTAAAAGATGGTTGCCAGATGAAGCGATGCCTGCAGAGTTGTGGATTGAACTGATCCCATACAAAGAAACGCGTGATTATGTTAAAAATGTCTTTGCTTACCGCCAAGTTTACCACACTAAAATGGGTCGCGATGGTAATGTATTGGCACCAATCTTGGATATGAAAATTGGTGGCTGAGTCGAATCAAGTATTACCACAGAGTCAATCTAGCGACTTCGCTGGATTGGCTTTTAGCGCTTATGATAGACTGGATTTATTGGTAGATTAAACTTAATGGGTACACCATGGAACAATTAGCACAATATTATGCTGAGCATATTGCAACGTTACAGCAGCGCACAAAAACAATCGTAGAACGTGAAGGATTGGAAGGGCTTGTGATCCATTCAGGTCAAGCTAAACGTCAATTCTTAGATGATATGTATTATCCGTTCAAGGTAAACCCACAATTTAAGGCGTGGCTACCGGTAATAGATAACCCCCACTGTTGGTTAGTCGTGAACGGCACAGACAAACCAAAGTTGATATTTTATCGTCCGGTTGATTTTTGGCATAAAGTACCAGATGAGCCGAGCGATTTTTGGGCTGATTATTTCGATATCGAATTACTACTAAAGCCTGATCAAGTTGAAAAGTTTTTACCTTATGATAAAGCAGGTTATGGATATATCGGTGAGTACTTAGAAGTTGCACAAGCGCTCGGGTTTACACAAATGAATCCAGAGCCGGTGATGAATTATCTGCATTTTCATCGCGCTTATAAAACACAGTATGAGTTAGTGTGTTTACGTGAAGCAAACCGTATCGCTGTACTTGGTCACACTGCAGCAAGAAACGCTTTTTATGCAGGGGCATCCGAGTTTGGTATTCAGCAAGCTTATTTGAATGCAACATCACATATGGAAAATGATACACCGTATGGCAATATAGTGGCACTAAATGAAAATTGTGCAATTTTACATTATACCCACTTTGATCGTCAGGCACCTGCGCAACATCGATCATTCTTAATTGATGCAGGCGCAAACTTTCATGGCTATGCATCTGATATCACACGTACCTATGACTATGCTAAACAAGGACAGTTTGCCGATTTAGTGTCAGTCATGAATGAGCATCAAATCGCATTAGGTAAGGCATTACAACCAGGCAAACTCTATGGTGAACTGCATATTGATTGCCACAATCGTGTTGCCCAAGTTTTAGCTGACTTTAATATTGTAAAGCTACCAGCAGAAGACATTGTTACTAAAGGTATTACGTCAACGTTTTTCCCTCATGGTTTAGGTCATCATCTAGGTCTGCAAGTACACGACATGGGTGGGTTTATGGCTGACGAGCGTGGTACCCATCAAGATCCACCTGAAGGTCATCCGTTCTTGCGTTGTACGCGTAAAATTGAAGCCAATCAAGTATTCACCATTGAACCTGGGTTATATTTCATTGATTCATTATTGAGAGATTTAGCAGACACAGACAATAAGCAGTACATCAATTGGGACAAAGTGGCAGAGTTAAAACCTTTTGGCGGTATTCGAATTGAAGATAACATCATTGTGCATGATGACCAACTAGAGAATATGACACGAGATTTGAACTTAGATTAAGGTTATGCAAGTTTAAATTAGAATGAGGGAGCATAAAGCTCCCTTTTGTTGTTAAGGTACACAATTATTGTATGTCAGAATATTACATCCCGAGTGATACATTAAAGTTCCATGAAGAAATTAAAAAAAGTACGTTTATAGTGCATATTGCACATACGCCAACGCTTGACGATGCTAAAGCATTTATCAAAAAAATAAATGAGGACTACCCTGATGCGCGACATAATTGTTGGGCGCATGTTGCGGGACAGCCAGGAGGTAGTCATGTTTATGGGTTTTCTGATGATGGTGAGCCGAATGGGACCGCAGGTAAACCGATGCTGAATGTACTAACTGGCTCCGGGCTTGGAGAAATCACGGCAGTGACGACACGCTATTTTGGAGGCATTAAACTTGGTACCGGTGGACTAGTACGTGCGTATGGTGGGTCGCTAAATAATGCCCTTGTTCAACTCGAAACTCGCTTAAAAATACCTTCAATTATATTACAAGGCGAATCTGATTATGCCTTGCAAGGTATTATTGAACAGTACTTACAGTCACACTTTACTATTTTAGCGATAGATAAAGAATATAGTGCGTCAGTTTGCTGGAAAATTAGTATTGATCATCGTCAGGCGCGCCAAGCCCAACAAGAAATTTTTGATTTAAGTAACGGTGTAGTTGAGTTAACTATCAAAGAATAAGACAATTGGTGCTAAATTAGTTCTAATAATCAGAAAAAGCGAAAAGCAGCATGCAATTTCGTACCATCATTAAAATTCTCGGCCAGCTGGTGGCATTGTTTAGTATTACTATGGTACCACCAGCTTTGGTGTCATTGATCTATAAAGACGGTGGTGGTGTACCATTCGTTTTAGCTTTCGTATTTAGCATTGTGATAGGTATGTTGGCATATTATCCTAACCGTAAAGAGAAGGGGGATTTAAAGGCACGAGAAGGCTTTTTAATCGTTGTACTATTTTGGTTGGTGTTAGGGTCATTTGCATCAGTCCCGTTGATCTTTTTACAAACACCGAGTTTGTCTTTAGCTGATGCGGTATTTGAAGCGTTTTCAGGGCTTACCACGACAGGCGCAACGGTGCTGACTGGCATCGAACACTTGCCTAAGTCGGTATTGTTTTATCGACAACAATTGCAGTGGCTTGGTGGTATGGGGATCATTGTTTTGGCTGTGGCTGTTTTACCCATGCTCGGCGTGGGTGGTATGCAGTTGTATCGAGCTGAAACTCCGGGGCCGGTAAAAGATTCGAAAATGACACCTCGAATTGCCGATACAGCAAAGCACCTTTGGTATATTTATGTATCGCTTACTGCTGCATGTACGGTTTCATATTGGGCAGCAGGAATGGGGTGGTTTGATGCGATTTGCCATGCTTTTTCCACGATAGCGATTGGCGGGTTTTCTACTTATGATGCGTCGATGGGATATTTCGATAGCCCCTTAATTAATTTTATTTGCGTGGTATTTTTAATCATTGCTGCGATAAATTTCTCATTGCATTATGCGGCTGTATCAAGTCGAAATGTACGGGTATATTTGCGCGATCCTGAATTTAAAGTATTTCTTTTTATTCAGTTGGCATTGGTAGTGTTATGTTTTGCGGTACTGTCGTCAAATCAAGTATATGTTAATGGCGATGAAACATTAGATCAGGCGTTGTTCCAGGCTGTATCCATTAGCACGACAGCTGGATTTGCGACCGATAACTTTTCTGCTTGGCCATTATTTTTACCAATATTACTGATTTTTTCTAGTTTTATTGGTGGATGTGCAGGATCTACTGGCGGAGGGATGAAAGTAGTACGGGTGTTTTTGCTGTACCTTCAAGGCGTGAGAGAGCTCAATCGATTGGTACATCCTCGCGCTATTTATTCAATTAAGCTAGGTCGAAAAGCATTACCAGACAAAGTAGTTGAGGCCGTATGGGGGTTCTTTTCAGCCTATGCATTGGTATTTGTAATTATCATGATTGCACTACTTGGTACAGGAATGGATAACATTACAGCGTTTTCAGCAACGGCTGCATGCTTGAATAATTTAGGACCTGGGTTAGGCGAAGTCGCGGCACATTATGGTGATATAACAGACACTGCAAAGTGGATATTGACGATTGCGATGGTATTTGGTCGATTGGAAATATTTACTTTATTAGTTTTATTTACCCCAACATTTTGGCGTGGGTAATGGTATTAGGTGATACTTGGACTTCAGTATCACCTGTCTTTCTCTTACGTTATTCTAAGCATGAATATGCGGTTCTCAGCTTGCATTTAAGTAAATATCGGTTTTTAATTGAGGCTTATATAATAGGTATATACTTATTTCTTGGACTGAACTGTGTGGTTTAGTCATTATATTAGTAAGGTTGAGTGATGTTAAAAACCAGCGCCGCAGGAAGCGGACACCATATTGCGCAGATCCCAGCTGGTAGTGTGATAGATATTGAAGTGATCATGCCGGCAGGCTCAAAGCGTTTAAAAACGGAATTTGTCGGTCAGTTGGATGCACAATTCTTAGTGCTGAATTTTCCTAGCTCTAAACGCCTCGGTGCAGCAGTTGATTATATTAAAGAAGGGACACAGGTCATTGTTCGCGCATTATTAGAGCATGGAGAAGGCCAGGTCATCGCTTTCAAAACAACAATTAAAGCAATGACTTCTCACCCTGCGCGACTGATTTTTTTAATGCCTCCTAAACAAGTACAAACGTACTGCTTGCGTGCTCAAACACGTGTGCCGACCTTGATCCCTGCGGTGATAAATTTAGCTGATCATTCTTGTGTTGGGGTGATCAAAGATATTTCATTGTCTGGGTTACAATTTGATATTCACCATGAAGATGGTAATGACTCTGAAAATATGAAAGAGCAAGACTGCAAAGTCTTACTTGAAGGGAAGAATAATCAACAGATCACGTTATCAGGCTCAATTTGTAGCTTGCATCCTCAAGATGACACAATTGCCCTTGGTATTAGACTAACAGGAGAGCAAAACACCATGGAAAGTATTTTAAAAGAGTACTTGATTGATTTAACAATATTGCATGAAGAGCAATAGGCAATAAATTGAGTGCGCTAGACGAATAGCGCACTCACCTGGAATAACTTCTCAACTACGCTAATTTGACGCTTATCAATTAAAAACATGATGACATGGTCACCTGATATAATGACGGTGTCATCGTGAGCAATAAGCACTTCATCATCTCTTACGATGGCACCAATGGTTGTGCCCATAGGAAGTTTAATCTCTCTGATAGAGCGACCCACAACTTTCGAGGTTGTTTCATCCCCATGTGCTACGGCTTCAATTGCTTCTGCAGCACCTTTACGTAAAGAATATACATTTACAATGTCGCCACGACGCACATGGGTTAGTAGTGCCGAAATAGTGGCTTGTTGCGGTGAGATCGCGATGTCTATTTCGCCGCCTTGTACTAAATCTACGTAGGCACCACGTTGAATTAACACCATGGTTTTTTGTGCCCCCATACGCTTAGCTAACATCGCAGCCATGATATTGGCTTCATCGTCATTAGTAACGGCTATAAACGCATCAACTTGTTCGATATGTTCTTCTGACAATAGCTCTTGATCAGACGCATCTCCACAAAACACCACTGTATTATCTAACATTTCAGATAGCTGCGCAGCTCGGTTATGGTTTCTTTCAATCAGTTTTACACTGTGATTTTTTTCAAGTGAACGTGCTAATCCTGCTCCAATATTGCCGCCGCCCGCAATCATAATTTTTCGATATGATTGTTCTAATTTTTGTAATTCGTTCATTACGGCACGAATATGCTTCGTTGCGGCAATGAAGAATATCTCATCGTCTGCCTCGATAACCGTTGTGCCCAAAGGTTTAATTGCTTTGCCTTGACGGTAAATTGCGGCAACGCGGGTATCAACATTTGGAATATGCTCTTTTAAAGCGGATAGGGCGTAACCTACCAATAATCCCCCGTAATAGGCTTTTACGGCAACCAACGACAACATGCCTTCAGCAAATTGCAGAACCTGTAGTGCGCCTGGGTAGTCAATAAGGCGACGAATATACTTGGTTACCAATTGCTCTGGTGCAATATAGTGATCTACTGGTAAGTCGTCATTATGAAAGAGCTTTTCTCGGTGTTTCAAATATTGTTCAGAGCGGATCCGGGCAATTTTCGTCGGCGTATTAAAAATACTATAAGCAACCTGACAAGCAACCATATTGACTTCGTCTGAGCTGGTTACCGCGATGATCATATCGGCATCTTCGGCTCCTGCTTGACGTAAAACATCAGGGTGGGCACTGTGCCCAGTGACCCCCTGCAAATCATATTTGTCTTGTAACTCACGTAGCCTATCGCCGTCAATATCCACAACGGTTATTTCGTTTTGTTCACCTACGAGGTTTTCTGCCAGTGTACCGCCAACTTGCCCTGCACCTAAGATAATGATCTTCATAGTTTATGACTTATTGTTATTGTTTTTTTGTGAGTTTGGCATAATAAAAACCATCACTTAAGCCGGGTAACAATTGCATACCTGGTTGTTCAGGTGTGTCATTATCATGCAAGGGATGATGTATTGCATCATTGGTTTGTGTAATAAACTGTGCTACTTGCTGTGCATTTTCTTCAGGCAATACGGAGCAAGTTGCGTAAATTAATGTGCCTCCGGGCTTTAACAGTGGCCAAATATTTTTCAAGATAGAGGCTTGTAACTCGGCAAGGTCATCTATGTCGGTTTTACGACGCAGCCATTTTATGTCGGGGTGACGGCGGATAACCCCCGTAGCTGAACATGGCACATCCAACAAGATGCGGTCATATTGTGTGCTATCCCACCATGTATCTGGTGTGGATGCGTCCGCATGAATGCATTCTGCGCGCAGTCCGATGCGCTTTAAATTTTGTTCCACTCTTTCTAGACGTTGGTCATCGGCATCTAATGCGTGCACGCGAGCATCTGCTAACTCAAGTATGTGGCAAGTTTTACCACCAGGGGCGGCACAGGCATCTAAAATTAAGTCATCATCTTGTGGGTCTAGTAGTCTGGCGGCAAGCTGCGCAGCCGCGTCTTGTACAGAGCAAGCACCTTCTCTAAAGCCCGGCAAGGTGAACACATCACACGGTTTATCAAGGAGTATGCCGTCTTGGTACTGTGCGTTCATACTGTGCTCAATACCATCCTCATCCAGCATCTCACTGTACTCAACAGTTGTGTAGTGCTGTTGATTTACGCGCAACCACATTGGTGCTTGTTGTTGATTTTCATCTAATATATCTTGCCATGTATCTGGGTACGCAGCTTGTAGCTTTTTAATAAACCAGCCTGGGTGATTAAATTGGCATACTGGAATTAAATTGGCACTGGCTTCTAACTCTTCCTGCTGACGCTGAAAGGTACGTAAAATGGCATTGATCAACCCTTTTAAGCCTGGTGCTCGCATTGATTCTACTGCCGCAACGGTTTCTGCTACTGCTGCATGCTCAGGCACACGCATATATTGCAACTGGTACATTCCTACATATAAGACGAACTGGTAAACACGGCGTTTACCTTTTAGTGGTTGCTCTAGTAGTTGCTGGCAGTAGTGTTCTAGAGTGGGTAAGTATCTTAATACGCCATAGCAAATTTGTTGCAATAGGGCTTTGTCTTTCCCGTGTACCTTTTGCGCTGCAAAAGGTAATTGTGTATTGAGAGATTGACCTTTATCGACAACTTGATACAGCACTTCAGCTGCGAGTGCACGTACGTTCGCCATTATTGACCTACCTTAGTACCAGTGGTAACCCACTCAGCACGACCATTAAGAAAATCTTGTGCTGACATCGGTTTTTTACCTTGTGGTTGTAACTGAGTAATTGCTAAAGCCTGTTCGCCACATGCGATGACAACGCCATGTTTGTCACTACGAAGAATTGTTCCTGCATCACCTTGTTCATCGAGTACGGTTGCTTGCCAAATTTTAACCGCTTGTTCCTGCATGACAGTAAAGCAAACAGGCCAAGGGTTGAATGCTCTGATATTACGTTCGATTTGTACTGCGGGTATAGTCCAATCTATATTCGCTTCATCTTTAGAGAGTTTTTTTGCATAGTTAGCAAGGTCATCGTTTTGTTTGATTGGTGTTGCTGTGTCGCTTATCAATAAGTTAAGTGTCTCTAGCAATGCCGATGGGCCCAATTCAGCTAATTTATCATACAGGCTCGCACTGGTGTCTTGCGCTGTGATTGGGCAAGTCGCAATATACAGCATATCACCGGTATCTAAGCCTTCGTCCATTTGCATTATTGTGACACCCGTTTCAGAATCTCCTGCCCATAACGCTCGTTGAATTGGTGCAGCACCACGCCAGCGGGGTAAAATAGAACCATGTACATTCAGGCAGCCAAGCTTTGGTGTGTCTAAAACTGCTTTAGGCAATAATAAACCGTACGCGACGACTATCATTACATCTGCATTAAGCGCTGCCAATTCAGCTTGTGCTTCGATAGACTTAAACGTTTCAGGTTGAAATATGGGCAGATCATGTTCCATGGCAAGTAACTTTACTTCACTTGCTTTTAATTTTTTGCCGCGACCAGCAGGGCGGTCGGGCATACTATAAACACCCACAACATTATGTTGGGAGTTGATAAGGGCATTTAAATGGCGCGCGGCAAAATCGGGCGTACCGGCAAAAACGATGCGTAGTGGTGAGGTCACTGAGTTATCCAATGCAAATTTAATTAAAAAGAGTTAAGCACGTGAAGCAAGTTTGGCTTCTTTTTCTAGCTTTTTACGAATACGTTGACGTTTAAGTGGTGATAAATAATCGATAAACAATTTGCCCACTAGGTGATCGAGTTCATGTTGCGTACAAATAGCCAATAAGCCATCGGCTTGGTAATGAAACTCTTCGCCTTTTTCATTCAGAGCCTTAACTTTGACACTTTCTGCACGGTCCACTTTTGCATAAGAATAAGGTACCGACAAGCAGCCCTCTTCACTAATAGTAGCACCTTCTTTTTCAAGGATCTCCGGATTAATTAACACCATCGCTTGATCGCGTTCTTCAGAAACATCGATCACGACGATACGCTTATGAATGTTAACCTGAGTGGCAGCTAAGCCTATGCCATTTTCGTCATACATGGTTTCAATCATGTCTTTTACTATTTGACGAATTTCGTCATTTACTTCAGTCACAGGTTGCGCCACAGTGCGTAAGCGTTCATCTGGAAATCTAAGTACTTCTAACTTTGCCATGGTTACCTTTTACAGTTGAGCTAAAAATGCGATATTGTATGTTCTTATTTTAGCCATTCACGTTCCCCTTTAACAGGTTTTGGTTGATAATATCTAAAAATAACTCAAGGAAGCCGTAATGAAATACCCAATTGCTGCGCTATTCATGGCCATGAGTGCCTCATTCTCTATATTGGCAGATACTTTAAATCTAAAATCGAGTGCGCCAGAGCAATATACTGTTAAAAAAGGCGACACGTTATGGGATATTTCTAACTTATATTTGCGTTCCCCTTGGAAATGGCGTCAGTTATGGCAATGGAATCCGCAAGTGAATAACCCGGATCGCATCTACCCAGGTGATGTTTTAGCATTGCAATATGATGCTCAAGGGCGTCCGATGCTCATGTTAGATAAAGGGGTAAAAAAACTCTCACCACATAGTCGAGTGGCGGTGCAAAAAAGCACCGCAATACCGACTTTACCGCTGGCGATGATTGAACCATTTATTGAATATGAACAAGCTCTAGATCAAGATGCATTGAATAACAGTCCTATTGTTTTGGGAGCCAGTCGTAATGTGAAAATGAGTACGCTTGGTCATATCTTATACGTTAAAGGTTCTCTTCCGTTATCGGCAAATTATGGTATTTATCGTCAAGGCGAACCTTATATAGATTTAGCGACGGGCACTACATTAGCCTATGAAACAAGGTTGGTTGGCTCCGCGCGGGTAATACGGGTAGGTAATATTCAAAATGGTGTTCCATCTTCTGTGGAAGTTGAAATGATCAAACAAGAAATTAAGCCTGGGGATGTGCTTTTACCTATTTCAAAAGGGCAAAGCTATTCGGCGCAATTTCATATGGCGAAACCTAAAAATATTGATGCGGGGATGATCATTGCTAGCACCAATAAGTTACGGGAGTTTGGTACGACGGCTGTTGTGGTGCTCAATCTAGGACGTAATGCCGCGCTTAAAGAAGGGCATATTCTTGATATTAAGAAACAATCACCTACAGTTATTGAAGGTAAACATGGTCCTCGCTACGTTGAAGATGCGAATAGCTTGGAAAAGTTTATGAAAAGTGTCAGAGAGCTGTTTGGAAAAGGTAATACAGAGAATAGTGTTGTTTGGACTATGCCTAAGGAAAAGGTAGGAGAGCTAATGGTGTTTAAAGTGTATGACGACATTAGTTATGCAATGGTTATTAAATCGATACATCCAATTCGAGTTGGAGATACTGTTAGCGCAGAATAACTTTACTCGAATGCTCTAAGGAGGGAGCATGTCGCAATTGTCACTATCGCGCTGTATGGCGCTATATTTATGCAAAGGGCTCGGTCTATCTAGTATTAAGGCCCTAATGGATCATGGTGATTTGAATCACCTGTTTAATTTAAATATTGATGAACTAAAAAACTTAGGATTAGCAGAGTCTGTAGCCGTACAACTTGTGAAAGTTGACTGGCAATATATCGATGCACTTATTAGTCATTGTGAAACTTTATCTATAGCGATTGTGTCATATTTTGATAGTCGCTATCCCCCGTTATTGAAACAGATATGCACCGCGCCTTTACTTCTATTTTGTCGTGGAAATATTGATTTACTCGTACAACCACAGATTGCGATTGTAGGGAGTCGCAGTGCGACTGCTACTGGGTTAGAAATTGCTGCTGAGTTTTCTTATCAGTTAACGCAATCAGGCTTGGTTGTGACCTCAGGCTTAGCGCGAGGTGTTGATGGTGCTGCACACAAAGGTGCGTTAGCACATTTGGGTGAGACAATCGCAGTGCTGGGTACTGGTACCGATATAATTTATCCCAAACGACATCAGCAGCTTTATCAGCAAATCATTGAGCGTGGGTTAGTGGTAAGTGAGTTTTTACCAGGCACGCTGGCCAAAGCATGTAACTTCCCTCGTAGGAATCGAATTATATCCGGACTTTCTTTAGGTGTACTTTTGGTTGAAGCTGAAATTAAGAGTGGATCACTGATCACTGCGCGTTATGCGTTGGAACAAAACCGTGAGGTATTTGCTATACCAGGGTCTATTAAAAACCCACTCTCACAAGGGGGTCATTTTTTACTAAAACAAGGCGCTAAGCTTACGGAGCATGTGAGTGATATTCTAGAAGAAGTGAGCTTTTTGCCAGAAAACAGTCTATATACTATAGAGAGTATGGCTAAAAATGATATCTCACAGGAGGATTGTCGCGTATTACAAAACTTAGGCTTTGAGGTAACCAGTGTAGATACCTTGACGCAAAGAACACAATGGCCAGTTGAAAAAGTCGTCGCGCGATTATTAGATCTAGAGTTAGAAGATAAAGTAGAGCGTGTATTGAACGGCTATATCAAATTAGCAAGGGGTTAGTTATGTTTGATATTTTAATGTACTTATTTGAAAACTATATCCACAGCGAAGCAGATATTTTTGTTGAGCAAAATGAATTAACTGACGAATTGTTACGAGCTGGGTTTAACCAAGATGAAATTTATAAAGCATTAGATTGGTTAGAGCAGCTGGCTGATCTTCAACACAGCGATGAGATTCCTTATTTAAATGCTACGGCAGATCAAGCCGTACGGATTTATACAGAGAAAGAATGTCAAATGTTAGATGTTCAATGTCGAGGGTTTATTATGTTTGTTGAGCGTGTAGGGGTGATTGATAGTATTACACGTGAAATGATTATTGATAGGTTATTTGCTTTAGAAAAACCGTATATTGGTCTTGATGACTTAAAATGGGTTATTTTAATGGTGTTGTTCAATGTGCCAGGTAAAGAACATGCCTATGCGCAAATGGAAGATCTCATTTTTGATGAGCCAACTGAGTATTTACATTAATATGTGAGGGTTTCTTGATGGAATGACTATAACTCCTTGACCCAAGATGTGATGGAGTTATATTAGGCGCAATTACGTGCAGCCTCAGTAGGTACTATGACCAAAATTGACCCTTCGCTATTCAATGCACAACAGCATGCATTGGACAAAGAACATGAGCCTTGCCCCGAGTGTGGTTCTGAATTAGTCATGAAGCATAGTAAAAATGGACCATTTTTGGGCTGCACGAGTTATCCTACCTGTGAACATATTACACCGTTAGCCCAGCACGATAATCATGACATTAAAATTCTAGATGAATCGCCTTGCCCTGAATGTGGCAATCATTTAGTGATCCGTAATGGTCGCTATGGCATGTTTATAGGGTGTACTGGCTATCCGCAGTGCAATTATATCGTGCACGATGAACAAGAAGAGCAGCCAGAAGAGGTTGGGTGCCCTAAATGTCAGAAAGGGCAGTTAGCTAAACGTAAAAATAAGTTTGGTAAGTTCTTTTACTCCTGCGATTGCTACCCCAAATGCAAATATAGCGTGAATCAGCAACCAGTCGTACATACTTGCCCTGAATGTGGTTGGGGAGTCATGTTAGAAAAGCAAAGGGCAGGAAAAGCTGTGTTACAATGCCCGCAAAAGTCCTGCCAGCACAAAATAGAGAAACCGCAGTGAGTAATTCATCTGAAAATGCGATGTCAATAGAGCCGAATAATGTTGTTCAAGCTTTAACACAAGGCCAAGTGATATGTTATCCAACAGAAGCCGTATTTGGCTTGGGTTGTGATCCTGATAATCAGAATGCTGTTGAAGCATTGTTAGCCATCAAGCAAAGAGATGTTGCTAAGGGGCTGATCTTAATTGCTGATAACTATAGTCAATGCTTACCGTACGTAGATGATACGAAAATTCCAATGGATATGCGTGCTGATATTTTTTCTTCTTGGCCTGGGGCCGTAACATGGGTGCTACCAGCTAAAACAAGTACACCTAAATGGTTAACGGGGGTGCATAGTACTATTGCTGTGCGTGTCACAGCTCACCCGACAGTGAAAGCACTGTGTCAGCAATTTGGCAAGCCGCTGGTGTCAACAAGTGCAAATCTATCAGGCCAAGAACCTGTGGCAAGCTTAGAGGAAGCGAAGCGGGTATTTACCACGCAAGTTGGTTTCTATGTTGATGCGCCGTTAGGTGGAGCAGGTGCTCCGAGTCAAATAAAGCATGCACTGACTGGTGCGGTATTAAGAGGGAGCTAATTGTAGATGGCAAATGTTAATTTAGAGACGGTAAAAGCTTTTTTATTATCATTACAAGATCATATTTGTGCAGGCTTAGAACAAGCAGATGGGCAAGCCAAATTTGTTGAAGATGAATGGCAGAGAGTAGAAGGTGGGGGTGGAAGAACGCGGGTTATTCGCGATGGCGCAGTTATAGAACAAGGGGGCGTTAATTACTCACATGTTTTTGGTAAATCAATGCCAGCATCTGCCACGGCGCATCGACCTGAACTCGCTGGTAGAAGTTTTCATGCGTGTGGAGTGTCTTTGGTTATTCACCCAAAGAACCCTCATATACCGACCAGTCACGCCAACGTGCGATTTTTCATTGCTGAAAAAGAAGGTGAAGCGCCTATTTGGTGGTTTGGTGGTGGGTTTGATTTAACGCCATTTTACCCTGTCCTTGATGACGTAAAGCATTGGCATCAGGTGGCAAAAGACTTATGTCAGCCGTTTGGTGACGAGATTTATGATGATTACAAAAAGTGGTGTGATGATTATTTCTATTTGAAGCATCGCCAAGAAACTCGTGGTGTGGGCGGCCTGTTTTTTGATGATTTAAATAAATGGGGCTTCGATAAGAGCTTTGCCTTTATGCAAGCGGTGGGTAATGGCTTCTTAGAGGCATATGTACCATTAATTGAACGTCGTAAAGAGACTCCGTATGGCGAGCATGAACGCCAGTTCCAACTGTATCGCCGTGGTCGTTATGTTGAATTTAACTTAGTTTGGGATAGGGGCACTTTATTCGGCTTACAAACTGGGGGGAGAGCAGAATCTATATTAATGTCTATGCCACCGTTAGCACGTTGGGAGTATAACTTTACCCCAGAACCAGGTAGTGCAGAGTTTGCGTTGTACGATCATTTCTTAAAACCACAAGATTGGTTGGGTCAACAAAACTAAACTCAATTGTACTAAGAGATAAAAAAGGCACCAGTGATGGTGCCTTTTTGCTTAACATAGATCAGAATTGAGTTATTCGAGCTTAAAGCTCCGTACTTGCTCATCAAGTGAACGGGCAAGGTTTAGCAGCTCTTCACTGACATTTTTACTGGCATGAGCATCAATCAATGACTGTTCAGCATTATCTCGAATAGCAACCACACTTTGGTTTATCTCTTCAGCGGCTAAATTTTGCTGTTCTGTAGCATCCGCTATTTGCACATTAAGATCATTAATTCCATGCATTTGTGCAGAGATGTCTTTGAGTGCTTGCGCAACCTGTTTGACTTGTTGTGCGCGCTCGTCAGCTTCTTCACATGACGCATTCATTGCTTTTACTGTGTCAGCTGCTTCACTTTGCAACTTTTCAATGGTGCGTTTTATTTCATCTGTAGAATCATGGGTACGGGTTGCAAGGGTTCTGACTTCATCAGCAACCACGGCGAAACCACGACCGGCTTCACCGGCTCGGGCGGCTTCTATCGCAGCATTGAGAGCAAGCAGATTGGTTTGTTCGGCAATACTACTGATCACTTCTAGTACCTTACCGACTTCCAATGTTTGTGATTGCAGTTGGCTCACCTGCTCACCAGCTTGGCGAACATCCATAGCAAGTTGATTAATACTCTGCTCAGTATGATTGGCGATTGCCATGCTTTGTTCAGCAAGGTGATTACTGCTCTCTGACTTTTCTGAAGCGAAATGTGTGGTATTTTTAACTTCACTGGATGAGCTTTCGAGTTCATTAATGGCGGCTGCAACAGAGTCAGTGCCTTGCTTTTGATCTAAGATGGCGCGTTCAGTGGTATCAGCAGATGTATAAATGGTTTCAGCAGAGTGAATAAGGACTTTGGCTGAATGCGATACTTGCGAAATATTGTCAGTGAATGATGCCATCATTCTATTAAAGTTACAGGCCAAACGGCCGAGTTCATCATCAATCGTATCATTAATACGTAGGCTTAAATCTTTATTTTGAGTAGCTAAGCGCATGGTTTTACCTAAGGTTTTTAGCCTGACAATAAATAGCTTTCTGAATAACCCCCCCAGAATGATAAAGGTAAACAAGAAAATAGCAGAGAGTAAACCTGTACTGACTAGCGTGTTTTGGTGAACGGTGTTGTCTATGCCTGTAAGTGAATAACTGATACGCACTACTCCTAAAACGTCTCCTTCGTTGGCTTGATGGCAACCAAGGCAATTTGTACCTTTATAATCACTGCTTGCGATCATGGGTTTTAGGTAGGTCATGATCCGGTCATCATTACGCTGTTCAATAACGAGTGTTTCCGTGCCATTGAGTGCTGCAATTTCAGCTGCGTTACTCGCTGATTGATTATTATTGCCCGGCCCATAGAGTTTATTGACCTTTGCAGAGCGAATAATATGGGCATCTTCAATATTAGGGTGGTCACGCAGCTTGTTGCTGAGTATCTCTCTGTTTGCCATCGTCCCAGTGAGCATCATGGTATTTATTGAGTCGAAATAATTGTCTGCTAATAACCTAATATTGTTTTCAACAGTGTCTTGAGCAAGGGTTTGTTGCTGGTGGCTATTACTTAATATACTGGCGATCAGAACCAAAAGACCGGTAATTGCCAGTAAGGCATAAATTTTATGTTGAATAGATTTCACGCGCACCACTCATTCGAGAAAAACAGAAGGGTATTATGCGTGTTTTATGACGAGCTAAATTTGACTTAGCGCAATAAGTCTTGCGCTAATTGATACATTGATTAGGCATGTTTAGTGTTGATTTATCATATGACCTGCGAGCTGGTCGAGCGAATTACGCAAGCCTTCACGTAATAATGGATTATCTATTTCTATATCCAAACTTTTGTTCATACAGTGTATCCATTGGTCTTTGAGCGCAGTATCAATGGGAAAGGGCATGTGTCTTTGGCGTAATCTTGGGTGACCATATTTCTCAGCAAACAAATCTGGCCCGCCTAACCATCCAGAAAGAAACTCAAAAAATACCTGTCGGATCCTATCTAAAGGTTGCGGGTGCATATCATAAAGTGGCTTTGCGTAAGGGTCTGATGCCATTATGTCGTAAAAACGATTGGCTAAAGCGCGCGCGCCTTGTTCACCACCAATGATTTCATAAGGGGTTTTCTCTGGGGTTGGAGCGGGTTGCGCTGCAACTTTACTTGCATCTTTATTAAAGATGCGTTTAATTAACTGCTTCATGATTGTTGCTAACTTCTAGGCTAAAAATAAATGGATAAATACGCGGTATTTGGGCACCCCATAAAACATTCGAAATCACCGGCTATTCATCAGCAATTTGCAAAGCAATGTGGTGATACGCTGAGTTATGAAGCGATTTTAGCACCATTAGATGGCTTTCAATCAAGTATTGAAGCATTTTTTTCTAGTGGAGGGTGTGGCGCTAATATAACCTTGCCCTTTAAAGAGCAGGCTTATGCGTTAGCTGATACGCTCACACAGCGGGCGAAATTAGCTGGTGCTGTAAATACGTTGAAACGTTTAGAGGATGGCCGATTGTTGGGCGACAATACCGATGGCGCAGGGCTAGTTAAAGACTTAATTGACCAAGGGGCACAGTTAAATGGCGCTCGGCTATTATTATTAGGTGCGGGTGGCGCGGCACGAGGCTGTATTTACCCTTTACTTTGCGCGGGTGTAAAGGAAATAGTAATTGCCAATCGCTCTGTTGAGAAAGCCACTATTTTAGCCAAAGAGTTTCACTCTTACGGCGCCGTTAGTAGTTATGCACTTGATGAAATTCCAAATGAGCGCTTTGACATCGTGATTAACAGCACATCGTTGAGTGTGTCAGGGCAAGTGCCAAACATCGATGCTCACCTGATTGCGCAGTGTCAATTTGCGTATGATATGTTTTATGCCGATGAGACTACGAGCTTTTTAAAGTGGGTATCGCAATATAATGCGCAGTGTAAGTTAGTTGATGGTCTAGGGATGTTAGTCGGGCAAGCGGCTGAGGCCTACCTGTTATGGCGAGATACACTGCCAGATACAGAAATAGTGTATCAAGTTATGAGAGAAGCGAGTTAATAATGAATCAAGGTATTTTGTTTAATGATCAAATAGAGTTTGATGTGGTGTCATGTACGCTAACTTTTAATGCGATGGTCTCGGGTATGATAGTACCATGCATTATTACTACACCTATAAATGAGCAAAGTAAGGCATTGGCCCATTTTGCTCAGCATCAATTTGACTATGAAATTCAAGCTGAGCAACTAATCGAGGATGAAGTGTATCAACCCGATGGCAGTATTAAATTAGCTTTCTTGTAAGTATTCATCTTTAAGCTGTACATAGTTTTGTGCGGATACAGTTAAAAAGGCAAGTTCCTCAGGATTTAATGGTCGAGCTTGCTTTACAGGACTGCCAACATACAGAAAGCCCCCTTGTAGGGTCTTGTTTGGTGGCACTAATGAGCCGCCACCAATGATCACATCATCTTCTACAATCACATTGTCCATAACTATTGCACCCATACCCACCAGAATTCGATTTCCTAATGTGCACCCGTGCAGCATAACTTTATGACCAACAGTGACATCATCGCCAATGATCAATGGGTAGCCACTTGGGTTATTGGTCGTTGCGCGGGTTAAATGTAATACAGAACCATCTTGTACGTTAGTTCTCTCACCTATTTTTATATAGTTAACATCACCCCTTGCGGCGACGAGAGGCCAAACACTGCTGTCTTTACCAATCGTGATGTTACCAACGAGTACTGCTGACTCATCTATATAAGTAGATTCATGAAGAGTGGGTGTGATCCCTTTGTAGCTTCTTAGCATTTAAATGCCCCAGTTTGAGAGAGTATTCTAATAGGGCTAGTGTAAAACTAACTGCGTTTTTAGGCTATAGGTGATTTAAACATCGTATATCGTGCATAAAAGTAGCAAAAACAGAGCTTTCGTTGTAATTTTGCTCGAACACGTTATTTTTATCACTTTTCTTCAAATAAATGCTTGCGCTTTTTCTGCATCTCCCTATAATGCGACCCCACTGACACGGAGCGCTACGCTAACTTAGCAAAGCAAAACGCAGTCAGCGTCGAGTAGAACTTAAGTTTAAAATTTCTTTATGAAAACATTGAATTTAAGTGTTGACAAAAAAATAGGAAAGCGTAAAATT
>NZ_JAGJEE010000034.1:0-56654 GCF_018100885.1 Pseudoalteromonas sp. MMG013
TCAACAGACTATAACCGCAACCTTTAACGTGGATGTCAAAACGTCGGCTTGGTATCAACTAAATTACTATGGTAGCAGTTGGCAATCAGGAGAGTATTTTAAAGTCTGGCAAAATAATAAATTAGCAGGAATTGTTAACCATGATTCATCCCGTGATGATACAAACTCAAATTATCATAGGGTTTATCTGCAGGAAGGGAGCCATGCACTCCAAGTGAGTATCACTAGAGTTGGAATGGATTACTTAGGGTTAGGGTGGCTAGATTTGCGCGAAATAAAAAGCGACAGCTAATCGTTAAAAGGGTTTTGTTATAATCGAGCGTCACTGATTTAAAAGTCAGTGACGCCTTTTTGGTATGAAGTATTATATTGCAACAGGCAAAACCGTTGACATGAATAATTACGCTAAAGTATTTAAGAATTATAAGTCGTGCTTTTTATGTGAGTATGTAAAAGCAATAGATAATGGTTTTGAGATATTTGACGATCTTGGAATCATTTAGGTATATTGTGATTCAAGTTCGCCGAAGCTGTAAGTACTTATAGCAAGCTGTGAAACAAGGACAAAATACAGCTGATCTTTGCCACTTATATTACCAAGCATTATTTGCTTATTATGACGGACGCAACAAAGCCTAAGGAGGTGTTATGCAACTTTCAGATGACAGAATTGAACTTTTACCGTTTAAAGAGTCTGATTTTGAACTCTTTCTAGAAATTATTACTTGTCCACAGATGATGGAGCATGTTTATGATCCTTTGACTTATGATGAGGCTAAATTTTCTTTTGGAGAAAGATTACCACCTTGGAAACTTGAAAGTGATAAATGGCGCTCTTTTAGTATCAATGAAATCAAAAGTGGTGAAAAGTTGGGGTATATATCGCTTAGAATTGTCAATCATAACGCTAAAGTTGCTGAAGTAGGCTTTATGATTAAAGCGAGTGCTCAGGGGAAAGGTGTTGGTAGTAAAGCGCTTAAACTTATTAAGCAATACGCATTTGATGCATTAATGCTAAATAAACTCGTTGCTTTTTGTTCTGTACATAACTCAGGCTCATTTAATTTATTAGAGAAAGAAGACTTTTCCCGTGAGCGCTGTTTAAAACAAAATACTTTAATTAATAATCATTACAGAGATGATTATGCGTATGGCTTATGTAAGCCCACTTTATAACACATATGAACCCAGATTTTTGAACCCAGATTTTTTGAATCCAATAGGTGATAATAAAGATATCACCTATTAAGCATGTTGCGTGCATTGTGGCTCAGAGTTGACTACTCAACAAAAATATCAGCTCACTACAAGCTAATTATTGAGGACAACTTTTCTGATCATACTTGCATAATCTCTGGCATCTAGGTGTTCGCTATTACAAAACACGATACTAGAATACGCTTTGTCTGGAATACGCTCATAATTAGTGACTGTGCCTAACCAGCCACCACTATGGGTATATATTTTACCAAACTCACTGTCGAGCACCATTTGCCCATTAGCGTATTCAAATCGTTCATATCTTATTTCACTATTCGGGGTTAAAAACTGTCTAAGTAATGCTGTGGGGTTATTTCCTAAGGTTGGGTTATAGAAATAACGATCCCATTTAGCCATATCTTCTACATTCGTATGTAATCCACCATCACCTACCCAAAACAAATTGGTCATGCTGTTGATATAGCCACCTTGCTCAGATGGACGATATCCACTTGCTCGTCTTTTAACAATTTCGGTTGGCTGATCGCTAAAGAATGTATGGGTCATATTAAGTGGTTTGAAAATACGCCGTTCTGCATAATCTCGTAGTGACTCGCCCGAGACTTTTTCTACCAGCATCGACAATAAGAAATAGGCATAGTTACTATACTGCCATTTTTTTTCCGGCTCATGACGCAAAGGTACTGTTTTCACGTAGTCGTAGAACTCACTAATCGTCAAATAATCTTCGTTACCTAATCTAAATTTATTGCCAGCAGATGATCGCAACTTCATTGCGTCTGGATCTTCTAAATTATCAACAAAATCATAATCTCCCATCCCTGCAACATGGCCTAGCATGGCATTAATTGTAACCTCTGACCCATAATTTCTCAGCTTTGGTAAATATTGACGTATATCTGCAGATAACGATATTTTACCTTCATCAGCCAATAGCAAAACGGCCATAGCGGTAAACTGTTTAGAAACTGATGCAATTCTATGCACATGAGAGCCATCTAATGAATTATTAAGCTCTAAATTGGCGAGCCCGTAACCATCTTGATGAACTAGTTCACCATGCTTTATAACACCAACAGAGCAACCTGGACCATCCTCAGGCATATTAGCAAATATGGCATCTATTTTATCATCAAGGTCGTCGGATTTATTATCTGCCTGAACCGAAAGGGATGCCGCCCCCATGAATAATGCCAGTGAATATTTTAATGCCTTTTTCATATTAAGTCCTTTCCTATATATTTATTAGCTTTGCTATGATTAGTCTTTGCTTCTAATGTGGTTTAGTTAAAGAATAAATACCAAATGTTAAAAATTAAATGTACCTTTTTTATGTTCTAAAAAGCAAAGACAATTTAATTAATAATTGATTTTGAGCTATATGAAAAAAGTAAAGGCATACATTTTTTCATATAGCATTAAGGTGGTTACGCTTTTTTACCTTAAAATAGTTTTGCGATTAGTTTAATAACGCCAAATACAATGCTTAAACAGGTTAACGATTAGTGAGCTATAAAATCACTAAGTGATTGATTTTAAATATCAATAACGCTATGGTGGCTCATTAATTAGAACCAATTTTAAAATGAGTAATTCTACAGACTCGTTATAAGGAGAGGGAAGCTTTGGAGCGTATCGAAGTCACGTTAGTCAATTCATTTACCGACAATGGAACAGGTGGTAACTCTGCGGGGGTTGTTTTTAACGCCGATAAATTATCAAATACGCAAAAATTGAAAATCGCGCAGGCTGTTGGGTTTTCGGAAACTGCTTTTGTTTCAGAGGATAACGAAGCGGACTTTGAAGTCTCTTTTTTTACGACTACCAGTGAGGTCGACTTTTGTGGTCATGCTACGCTCGCTGCGTTTTCAACAATGTATCAAAAAGCTATTATCCCTGTTGGAAACTATGTTCAACGCACCAAAGCTGGAATGCTTGCTGTGTGTATTGATCCAAATGGCAAGATAGTTATGGAGCAACAATTACCACAAAAGTTGCGTGATTTTTCATATCAAGAAATATCAGATGTGCTTGGTATTGAAGTTGATATCCTAGAAAGAACGACATTGCCTATAGAAGTTATTTCAACAGGACTACCCGATGTCATTATTCCTGTGCCGTTAGGCTTTTTAGATAAAATAAAGCCAAACGATCATAATATTGCCGAATTTTGTAGAAAACATAAAGTGGTTGGCTTCCATGTTTTTGAACTTTACGAACAGCAAAATACATTAACCGCAAGCTGTCGTAATTTTGCACCACTGTTTGGAATTTCTGAAGAGTCGGCAACAGGAACTTCTAACGGTGCGTTAGCCTGTTATCTCGCCGAACATTTAGACATAGGGTGCGACTACGTTTTTGAGCAAGGTAGGGCAATGAATTGTACTTCAATCATTACCGCTTCTGTGCAAATAGAAGAGTCACAAGTAATCGATGTGAGAGTCGGTGGGTTCGCTGATGTTATTGATACTGTTGAAATCTCTATATAACAAGAAATAAGAACCCTGCTGGGTAGCTAGGAACGCTATTCTAGAACTGTGAAAGTGGCATAAAAAGATAATCATTTTATGCTTGTTTTATCAATCAACGACTACGACCTTTTTGATTCACAACCCCTTTGATTCGACACACTCGTATGGTGCTGGCTTACTTTTAAGCTACCTCTCGAAACCGGAGGTGAATACCAAGGAGAATAGTTTATGGTGCTAAATTAGCTTACTGTCGGCAGTATGTCGTGTATTTTTCGTCACCGACACTTATTAACAGCGGAAGTTACAGTGATAGATAAAAAATCTGAACATTGGAAAGCACAGCATTGGTTCTTTAGAATATCAGCTTTGGGCACTGCATCACGAAAAGCTCAAATTAGAATCGAATTGGTACTTTTAGGTTTGGCTATTTTGGAAACCATCATGAGCTACTTCGATCCTATACATACACCCGTAGCACTGATATTGATGTACAGTCTTTATAGCCACGTTGTTTTTATTAGGTATGGTGATAAGAATCATGCTTGGGACACGCAAAATACAAGGCATGTTAAAAGCTCTAAAGCGGTGGGGAGATGAATTAATGATGAGGTTGTTAGTACTGATTTAAATTGCAGTGTTAAATTATACCCCTTCTAAAAGTTGCGTATATTAAGACCCTCTGGCAAATTTAAAAGACGAAGTAAGACCGCTAAATTACAATTTACGCTTGTATTAACGAATAGGCAGGGTATCGTATAGCAAAAATTCTAGCTTGTTTTTAAATTGGAAGTCTGATGCGTAAACTGTTGTTATTGCTTTTATGGTTGTCGACCCCGGCTATGGCCTATCAAGTTCAGCCTATGATCGTTGATCTTGCATCACAGGGTAAAAAGTCACTCGTCACATATCGACTGCAAAACCCCAGAGACACTGCTCTGCCGATTGAAATTGAGGTGTTCAAGCGTACATTCGATGAAAACCAAAAAGAAGTGTTGGTACCTGCAGAAGAAGACTTTATTGTACTTCCTCCACAAGTAGAAGTACCTGCAAAGAGTTATCAAGTATTTCGCGCTAAATATTTAGGCTCCCCTGAGCTAAAAGAAACCAACTCCTACCGCATCGTTTTTAAACAATTACCTTTACCTAACGAAGATGAAGAATCCGGTGTTAAAATGGTATTCAACTTTGCAACCTTAGTTTTTGTCAGTCCCGATGGCGTCAATGCACAACAAAAAAGTACACTAAACTGTGTGCAACTAGACGACTGCACATTGACGATTAGTAATGAGGGCCAACGCGTGCTAAACCTTTCGCACTTTGATTACCATTTTCATCAGGGTAAAACCATTGTGAAATGGGCACAATTTCAATCTATCACACCTGGGCGCTTTATTATGCCAGGGCACAAAGTAGAGCTAGATCTCAAGTCTTTGTTAGGGGAAAAGCCTACGAAAAGCGCCGCACTTATCAACCTATTTAATAAAAAGTAAGATAAGTGATGATTAAACTGGGCTTTTTTACTCAGCCTGCTCAGTGTAAGTGTGTCATTTTTTCACTACTACTATTTTGGGCTTGCTCACCGTTTGCGGCAACTTTCAATATGGACTTTCCCGTGCGGCTAAATGCTGCCGAAGTGG
Source organism: Pseudoalteromonas sp. MMG013 (assembly GCF_018100885.1). NCBI lineage: Bacteria > Pseudomonadati > Pseudomonadota > Gammaproteobacteria > Alteromonadales > Pseudoalteromonadaceae > Pseudoalteromonas > Pseudoalteromonas sp. MMG013. The sequence goes on from NZ_JAGJEE010000034.1 coordinate 5,330, forward strand.
GGCAAGTTTCTGCCGCAACTAATGGGGTTCAAATTACCGCTATTGTTGCCTCTGACTTTAAAAGCAGTTTGCAAACTGTACTTAGTGATAAGGTCAATGACTGGCTAACCAAAAAAGGAAATGTGCCCATTACGGTAGAGGAATATGCAGAACAAGGCATTACTCTAAAAATGCAGGCTCAAGACCTCACCATAGAGATGGCGTTAGCAGAAACTGCGATGGCCACGGGCAGTTTAACGTATGGTAAACAAAAGCACTTCGATAGACCAACTGGTGAAACTAGTTGGGCGATGTTAAACAATTTTAACTTAAACCATGAGCGCAGTAATAATAACCATGATTACAGGTCGCAGCTTGAATGGCTGATGAATGCCAATGTTGGCGGCAGCGACGGAGTTAATATGCGAGGTTCATTGTTTTGGGACAATAGTAACAGCCAAGCGAGTGATCTATATCGCGGTGATACTGCTTTATTTTATGACATACCTGAAGCGCCGCTGCGTTTTACGCTTGGGGATACGCAATTCAACAGTACAGGACACCTCTCAGGTGCTCAGCTTGGTGGGCTTAGCATTGAAAAAGCCTATTCTAGATTACAACCTCAACGCAAGATAACGCCGAGTAATAGTCAACAGTTTGTGTTGCCTCGTGCCGCCAACCTAGAAATTTATATTAATGATTTTTTGATTTCTAGGATCAGACTAAAAGCAGGACGCTATGACCTGAGTGACCTTCCACTTACGTCAGGCGTCAATAATATTCAAGTCGTTGCAACTTACGCCAACGGTGAAACGCAAGAGTTCTATTTTACCACTCATTACAATGCAAGGCTGCTTGCAAAAGGGTTGAGTGATTACGCGTTTACCATAGGCCGCCTTTCTTCTATAGAGCAGGACAGTTACAAGTATGACGACGACCTGTTTGTTTCCGGCAATTATGAGTATGGTGTAACCGACAGGCTCACACTGGGGATGAACGGCGCAGCGCATTCAACAGGCCATGTGGTGGGCACTATCGCGACCATAAACAACTTTGTAGGCAATCTTTCTTTTCGTTATTCACAGAGCAAAGTGAATCATGCTCAGTCTGGCAATATCTATTCTATTGAAACAGAACATAGTATTTTTGGCCATGGTAATTTTGGCTCACCCAACCTGCGACTCGGGTACGAAGCTAGGCAAGATTTTACCAATACACCGTGGCAAGAATTCAGTACTATCTCTAGTAGCAAAAGGGCATTTGCAGATTATAGTTACTTTATAAATGAGCACGTGGATTTTAACCTAAGTGTGTCTCGTGACCGAGGTGATGATCATATTGTTACCGATAATGCAGCTCTTGAGCTTAACTTGCGTTATGAAGATATGCGTGTTCGCACTGGTTTTTCGCATACTGATAGCACCGACACACGCATTGTGTCTGAAAACCAGTTTTTCTTAAACTTTACCTGGAATCATTATAATCGAGACACGAGTAATAGAGCGCGAGCACAATATAGCAGCAAAGATAAAGTCGCCAGCGCAAGTTATGCAAAAACAAACAATAACTTCGTCAACGACTATGGCTATGAAGTACGGACAGAACATGGAAGTGACTTTAGACAAGAGCAAGTGGATGCAAGCTATACCGGCGCATTTATAAGAGCAGATGTGAGTGCAACCAACTTTACTCGCGAGCAACAGCAGGGTGACAGCCGTTCCAGTATCAATATATCAACCAGTTTAGGGGTTGCTGATGGCCATTTTGGCATGGGCGCCACAACAACGGCGCCCTTTGCTGTTATTAGCAAACATAACACGCTAAATGACGCAGATGTTTTAGTAAACGTGGACCGCCATGGGCGAGCTCAAACTAAACCAAGTGACCATATGGGTGCGCTTGTGGAGCTTGGTACTGGTTATACTAGCGCACAGTTGAACATTGATGTGCCAAGCGCTCCACTGGGTTATGATTGGGGCCCTGGCGTGTATGTTTTGGTCGGCGGCGCCACAACAGGACACCATATTCAAATTGGCTCAGAACTTTCTTATACAGCAATAGGAAACTTATTGGATGACAAAGGCATACCTATTGCAATGAAACGAGGGACGGTGTTTAAAAAACAGCCCCTAAATAGTAAAGATAAAGCCCTAACAGGCATCGCAATATTTACCAACCGCACAGGGCGCTTTGTTGTCGAAGGCATTGGTGTAGGCAAGTATATTGTTGAAATAGGGGGTATGATCGGGCACTTTAGTATTACTGACGTAGAGCAACGTTTTATAAGGCTTGGGTCGCTTGAACTTGCGAAAAGCCAACTGAAAGGAGGTGATAACAAATGAAGTTTATAATCTTTACTATGCTAACTCTGAACTTTTTGTTGTCTGCACAGAGCGCATTCGCAAGAGGAAATGATTGCGATGGCAATATGTTTGCTACCTCAAACCCGTCAGACATTATTGAAGAGTACAACAATCGAGTCACGGTATACATTCCAATAAAAATACAAGTCTCAGACAGTTTATTGAACTGTGCGGATGAAATATGGGTTGAGGATGTTTATTACTACTCAATGGTGTTTTCAGGCCCAACTCAAGACAAGTATGCAAAGTTGTACAATTCGCAGTTTAAAAAAATTAAGGTAAGAAATGGCATTTGGCGATCCAACCTAAAAGATCGTGCAACACAAATGTGGGTTAGACTAAGACATTATAGTTTATTCCCTGCTGGTGCCTATACGGGTCATGTCGTTGTATCTGTTGTCAAAAACAATGAAATAATTGATCAACAATACTTAGACTTAAGCTATTACTCTGAACCACAGGTTGCTATTTCGCTGTCAAATTCGAGCAAAGGCAAAGTGTCGGGTAACAATGGCAATTACCATATTGATTTGGGTGAATTGAAAAGTAATATGCGCTTTAATTGGGGCATTAAAATATTGAGCAACAGCTCGTACGATATAGTCGTTGATTCTGAATATAATGGATTACGTCACGAAACCAACAAACAAGCGCTGATAGACTATTCAATTAAGTTTGATAACTCACAAGTCTCATCGTCTGAGCGGCTCTATCGCAGCTATAATTTCTATCCTGGTGTAAAAAACAAATGGTACGGGTTTGAGTTTAAGCTTGGCAACGTTGACCTGATGCCAGCGGGAACCTATCAAGATAACCTATCGCTGACGGTATATCCTAGGTAACCTCAGCTCTGGATAAGCGAATTTGCCCAATAAAACTATTTTTTCACTCTCGGCGTTGCTTTCATTTGTAATAGCCCGCTATGACTGCATAAAAGCGCCTTGATTTTGAACGAAATATCATCATTGGATTGTACGTAAGTTTGTTTTCAAAACATTTTCAATTCCAAAACTCTTATCCAAACCTGAGGTTAGGTGGATAGTGCTGAGTCGTTGAAGAGTTGCTCTGCATGCTGCAACTGTTGGTTAAATTGCTTCATGTCAAAGCTGTATTTTACAGGCCAATTCGTATTTACTTTCTTCTGTATTTCGCTGTGCACGTGAACAAACACAGCACCTGACATACTGAGCAACCGTACTCTGTTTTCTATATCCGTCAAAATATCGACATCTAAAAAGAGCCGCCCTCAAAAGTTAATTTCTCTGCGTCAAAAATACGTGATAGGGGCTTTGATCTTTAAAAAATTAGGCTGCGGCTAATGCTCTCAGAAATAGGATGATTATTTTATCTTTTTTAGAATACTTCTAAGTTGTTGTTATTCATTTATTTAATTGATTGTTATTGGCATAAATAAAAAATAATTAATTATTTTTTCATTCTTGGTATGGCTATTGCTTTTAAATAATCAAAAGGTGAGAACACCTCATCATCAAAAACCAAATAAAAACTAATCCAGTGTTTAGTTAAAAGGGAAAAAGCCATGAATACATTACTAAAATCGTTATTAGCTGCAACTGCAATCACTTCAATGGGCGCTGCGGCGGCAGTATTAGATACTTCTGGTACTGAAGCAAAATTTACTTTCGAAGGCACTATTGAACCACTGTGTAAAACAAGCAGCGGTAACAACAATAGTGTGACAAGTTTAAAATTAGATTCTTCACAACAAACACAAGAAATTGGTACCCTTGATGTTTGGTGTAACACTGGTGAAAATGCAACAACGGAATATACCTCTGCAAACGGTGGTTTCTTAGTCGCCAACAATACTCAGGGCAGCAAAATTGCTTACACTCTTAACATTGGTGACACAGTAGGTATTGATTTACAAACAGGTGCATACAAACACTCTAAAGCAACAGCAGCAGGTACTGGCAGCACAGGTGATACACAAGCGACATCACTTAAAATTACACCTCAGTCAAATGGTCTAAATGATGCAGGTACTTACTCAGATACAATCACTGTTACAGTAAGCCCTAACTAGTTTCAAATTTAGGCAGCACAGTTTATGGCTTAATCTAGACTGCCTGAACTATCAAAAGAGCTAACTATTGTTTGTAGTTGGCTCTTTTTAATACACGTGTTTGTACGACTGCTCTCACCTAAAAACCTTCTATTTTCAGCGTTCGCTTTAGACTATTTTTTATTATCATCACACACCTATTTTTGGATGCCATTATCTTTTTGAAGAGGCTATCTTCATTAAACCCATTACCATTTAACCGGTTACAATGTTAACGATGCTACGCAACTTAATTTATCGGTGTGAGATTCGTTGGGCCTTTATCGTTTTGCTGAATTGAAACAAGATAATTGCATGCGCTATGCTACACTAAGTGAGAGGCTGTTGTTTAAATATCAATAATGAAATAAGGTGAGATAGGGTGGGAGTCAGGTATGACGATATTAATATGTGCCCTAGATTACGTTATCGACAGCGATTGGTACTTGTTCTCCACTTCAGAAGTTGTTATAAGACCTTTAGTAAGTGGAATGAAATAGGTATAAGATGCCATTGATGGTTTAAGGGTAAAAGCGATGAGTACATTACTAAAATCACTGCTAGTTGCAACTGCAATCACTTCAATGGGCACAGCTGCGGTAGTATTAGATACATCTGGTACTGAGGCTAAGTTTGCTTTTGAAGGTACGATTGAGCCCTTGTGTAAAACAAGCAGCGGTAACAACAATAATGTGACAAGCCTGAAGTTAGACGCTTCACAGCAAACACAAGAAATCGGTACGCTTGATGTTTGGTGTAATACCGGCGAAAACGCAACAACGGAATATACGTCAGCAAATGGTGGTTTTCTAGTTGCTAGTAATACTCAGGGGAGTAAAATTGCTTATACACTCAACATCGGTGATACAGCTGGTATCGACTTAGAATCGGGTACATACAAGCACACTAAAGCAACTGGAGCCGGTACAGGCGACACAGGTGAAACACAAGCGACATCACTTAAAATTACCCCTCAGTCAAACGGTCTAAACGATTCGGGTACTTATTCCGATACAATTACGGTCACAGTCAGCCCTAACTAATCTTCAATTTATGCTGCCTAAATGGTATAAAGATCAAATCTTTTATATGGTGAGTGCTTTTTAACACTGTTACGCGTACTACCGCTTCAATCTAAAAAGTGTCCTATTTTCAACGCTGCTTTGTTAATATTTCTTGTTACAATTTAAACCCTTCTTGGGTATATTCGCTTTCTGTAGAGGTGTAATCTTAATTAAATCTGAAACGGGTGTATTCAATAAGGAAATGGAAAATGAGATCATTAAAGACCTGTTTTTTTGGTGTCACTCTGAGCGTATTACTCGGTTGCTCTGATAGAGCTCAACAAGCCGACTCAAACTTTGTTCCTCAAAATACCCAACAAACCTTTTCAAGTAAAAACAGCCCTATTGTATTTATAGACGAAGCTCACAATAATTTTTTAACAACAAATGGGCGGTTCAGGCCTTTTGCGCAAGTTCTTGAGAGTGATGGATATACTGTTCGACCTAATCAGGAGCGTTTTTCTGCAAAGAGTCTGCATCGCGCTGATATACTAGTGATTGCGAATGCGCTAGATAAAAATAGAAAAGACTGGGCCCCGCCATTTTCTGATGCACTGACTGACGAAGAAGTATCCATTGTTAAAATATGGGTACAACAAGGAGGCTCACTTTTTTTAATTGCAGATCATACTCCGTTTCCTAAAATGATTGAAAATCTAGCCGGTCAATTTGGTTTTAAATTTAGTCATGGCCATGTGAATAATGCGATGTTTTACGCTCATGACAAAACGCTCGGTGATCATATAATTACCGCTAAAGTTACTCAGAGTGAACAACTTCGTTATTTGCCGACCGGTGTCACTGAAACGGTAAAAAGTACGATTCAACCTAATCGCATAGAGCGGGTGAGAACATTTGGTGGTTCAGCTTTTAAAGCACCACCTGAGGCGACATCACTTTTAACTTTTGGTGAAGGCGCTTTTTCTATTGTCCCTGACATACCTTTTCAAGTAAACGCGGATACGCCTAGAGTGTCTATGGACGGGTGGAGTCAAGGTGCTGTATTAGAGATTGGGAAAGGTCGAGTAGCTGTATTTGCTGAGGGAATGATGTTTTCGTCTCAGTTAGATACTGAATCAGGAAGAACATTTGGTTTAGCATCTAAAGGCGCTGAACAAAATGAAATGTTTTTATTAAATTTGATGGCTTGGCTTGCTGGTGTGATTTAAAGGTGCAGCAAATACTATTTAATAAGCTATTTTATCTTTTTCAAGAGGTGTTGATGCAATGCTGCGTCTGTTGGGCACGTTAGCAATGATTTTTTATGGATCTTAATATACCTGCTCATAACTTTCTGATTTTGTTATCAGAAAGTAGCTTGTGTGTTTTAAAATAGACCCCTAATATAGACTGAGTATGCAGGGATAGCTTACAAAAGTTCAAATAGCACATTAGCGTTTGATACAGCGTACGCCATAAAAGCAAAATTCCCGTAGCATAAACAATATAATTCTAGGCACACAGGGCAAGTATCGCCTTTGTTTAGCATATAATTATGCGTAGCAAGCTAGGTGCCGATTGAATACCAAATTATGAACTTTTAAGGAGAGTATAAAGTGAATTGGGCGTCTTTTGGTGCATTTCTAAAAAGTGTTTTTATACCGCTTGTTACGGTTGCAACAGCGACGATGGTTGCTTTTTTGAATTCTTCAATTTCACAGGTAGACCACGAGCTGAAGCAGCGAATTGCCGCTGTAGATATTGCGATTAAGGAAGCGCGTGATGAACGTGAAAAAATAGATGCCGAGCGTGAGTTTAATTTTAAAATTTATGACCTAGTGCAACAATCTCTTGAAGAAAAAAATGAACGCAAGCAAGAAGTCGCAAAACAGTTTGTGCTAGTTATGGTCGATGGCGAGTTAAGGCGCCGTCTGTTGGGTGTTTTAGAAGAAGGTGGCACCCCAACAATTAAACAAGAAGCTGCAAACATAATTGTACAAGAAAAAGAGTTTCAACGTGATGAAAACAGTAACTTAAGAACCAATAGAAATGTTAAGCCTTCTTTTGATTGGGAGGATTGGGATTATGATATTTTTTGGTGTACGTCATCTGGAACTCATGCGAAAGAACAAGCTAATTTTATAAAACAAGAACTTGAGCGAGAAGGAGCGAAAGGTCGAATTAGAGTTCGAGAATTGTACCCTTCAGTCAATTCACGCACTGGGTATAAAGTATCAGGCTACGCAATTAGGCGAAGTGAAAATGAAACGACACAGGCTAATGCTTTAGAAAAGCTTGCGGAAACAGTGCTATCAGAAAAAGGCTATCCGGCAGTATTCAAACAGCAACTCACTAGCCAGAGTACTAGATGGTATATCAGCGCTTTCATATGCCCGTGACAGGTTAATGTATTTAGACTATCTATGCTTTACACTTGTTTTGTCGTAGGAAATTTAGAGCCTATTGTAAGGCGTACTTTTATTAAGTTTGCGTACTTTTATTTGTCGTTTGATTATAAAAATAGTGTGGTGTTGGCAAACAGTGAGTGACGACAAAAGCGCGATGGTAAATCTACGTATGGTCAATTCTCCCTTGTTTAAAGAGTGAAAATGCGGAAAATGCGTGGCCAGCCACTTAAAATTGATGCGTGTTCTTGGTCATGAAAACACCAAGAACACTTTACTAATGAAAGTTAAGGGCTTCAGTTAAGAAGCTCCGTTTTTAAGGTTATCTGAGGCTTCAATAAGGCATATACTCAGGAGGTAAGGGAAATGCAAAGCGCCCTTCTACTGGGTAATGATCAGACAAATCCCAGCTTTTCCAGTGTTGGCTATCGATACTGCGCGGTGTCAGCATTTTATTTTCTGATGCGTAAGGTGTCAGGTGGCCATTGCTATACAGCACGTAATCTAAATATTCATTGAATTTATCGTCTGCATATATATTAACTGGGCCAGCGTAAGAGTAAGGATAAGCGCCAGTGGCTTCTGGCTCTGTTGCATCTAATAATGCAAGGAAAGCCAAGTGCTCTTGTGGATAGTTGATTTTATCTACGTTAAAGTCACCCGCCATTATCACAGGCTCTTCATACGGAATGTGTTTGCTGTCAATGAAGCGCTTTAATTGTGCCAGTTGTTCAAAACGAACCGTTACATCTTGCTCACTGGTATAAGCGTGAGTATGGGTGCCAAAAATATGGAAAGCATTACTGCCTTTTCTTATTTTTGCATAGTTCATTCCCTTACCAGCCAAGCAGCCATCAGCTCGGCAAGCGTTATAAACAACGGCATCTTGGGTTTCAATGGGCCAGCGGCTGGCGATGAATGAACCACCTGTCAAAATCTTACCTACTTTCCATGGGATTTCGGTCATGTACGGATAGGTTTTTGCCACATTTGCTCTGAACTTAGCCGTCAAGATAGGGTCAAAAACTTCTTGAAATACAACTACATCGTAATTATCCATATACTGAGCTATGGTATCGAGCCGGTCGCCTGTATTTTTAGAGGCCAGTGGGGGTAATAATGCCCATGTGTTGTAAGTCAGTACATTTAATTCGTTTGAATACTCAGATTTTTCAGACTTGGCGAATTGGTTATGAATGACGTAGTGAATGTCATCTCCAGAGGCTCTGGCTGAAGATGATTTAAACGCCAAAGTTTGTTGTTGACCGTCAATCGAGACATAGTGAATATCGCGATCATCGTACCATGGGTCATTTTGAGCACTGAGCCACATGTTACTGAATGTCATGGTACCGAGCAGTTTCTGCTTTAGGTAAACCGGTTGTTCAGTACCATTAACCCTTGTTGTAAAAACATACTCTTTCCCCCACTTAATACCTTGGTCTCTGTTAAAGCGTAAGAATTTAACCGTGGCTAAAGGGGGAACTTCCGTTGTCAATTGTTGCCACTGGTCACCATGGCGAATATTGTTATGCCCCGTTTGCTGGGTATTGAGTGTGAGGGGGGCCATGGTGTTATTGGTTAAATACATATAGCTTTCTGCCAACGCTTGACCGGATAATAAGCCTGACAAAATACCTACGATGATTAAACCGAGTGCTCTGCACTGTTTAAGGGGGATCATGTATAGTTCCTTTTTTAATTGTTAGGTTGGTTGCTCTACTTCTTGCAGGGGTGACTTATATATTGTTGATTTTTAAAATCATAAAAAGGTTTTGCAGTAATAAAATAGAGCTTCATCGGAGGAAAGTAAACTATAACAGTTACATTATTATTACATTTCGGTGGTTTGTCGCGTGCATTCGTTATAAAGGGATAATTAACCAAGTTTACCAAACTTACTCATGACAGCATCATAACAACAAGGCTAAAAGTATCTTTGCTAAATTATTAACAAGTGTTTTAATGTTCCTTATAGCGGACGTCCCTAGTTTTGCTCTCATATATCTAATTTGCTACACATGTTCAGGAGGGGGCTTTCATTTCATTCGTCTAACTAGCACAAAGGAGCGTCAGGCTTATGGGTAAGTGGATATTGACTTTGATTCAATTTTTCCCGCTATCTATTTTTGCCACTTTTGCATTCTGGTATGGTCCACCCTCTGACGACCGTTGGCTTGACGCGTTCCAGCTAGGTGCCTTATTAGGCTTGCTTCAACTTCTCATTTTATTGCCTCAGAATAGTCCACTAAACCGTTTGGTTTTAGCCGGCAATATTTACTTGATGTTGGGTGGTTTAGCCGTTTTCTTCGAGCAATGGTGGTATTTACAACTTTACGGCTTATTACGCGAGTCAGCTATTATTATACTCATGGTTATTGTTGGCAGCTTAACAACTTTTGCGTCTTCTTCGGGGTTTATTGCTGTTAAAGGGAGTGCGCGTAAATTTTCTATTTATTTACTGTTAGCGTCTATTTCAATGATCCCACTAGCCATTATTTTTGCGGGTAATCGTACTTATGCGGCAGTGTTACCGATTGTATTTTTGGCAATTCTACAACGCTATTTGTCGCACATTGCGCAAAAAGTATGTGAGATAAAAAGTGCGAACTAACGCCCAGGAGCCTTAATTTAGTTGGTGGCTACTAACGCAGTAATGGGCTATTTTGCATTCATTAGAGAACAACTTACTCTCCTTAACTAAATTGGTTAAATTCGTTTTTCTTAGGTGGTTGTTAAGCGAAATAGTTGGGCAACTATATTTTTTACTGCAAGCTTTAATGTTCCTAGCATTTTTTGATAAGGTATAAAAATAACCCGTAAGACACTTTTTGCTCTATCTTTTTTGTGCCTCACTTGACAGCCAATGTAACTTATAATGCGCCAATAGTAAGGGCATTTCTTTTGCGCCCATCATTGTATCCTTGTCGAACTGAATATAAAGAGGTTACAAATGCTGCTTTGTTCCTTTTACATGTGCTCTGATATTTTGCAGCAAGAAACATGTGTTTTAATGGAGGTAAAAGTAAATGAGAGGTGGCTTGTGGGTTGAGTAAATATTAAATTTGGGTTAATTTTGTTGATGTAACTAAAAGGAGATAGTAAATGAAATTAAAATTTAACAAGAAACCGCTCAAATGCTTATCAACAAATACTAACCGTTTATCAATTGGTAATACCCCGCTGATTGCAGGTGGTACAGGACAAAATACCGGTAATACAGCTTGCTGTGATCAAGAGTCTAATCAAAACCAGTGTGGCCCCACGATTCCAATTGTTTTAACCGCTTATACAGCGTGTGACTGCCCAACAGCATTAAATGTATGTGGTCCGAACTAGATATTTTGTAAGCACTTACACTTTATATAAGTGCTAACATAATAATTTAGGGGAGACTCTGTATGAGTCTACTTTTTTTGTTTTTGCTCTTGTTGCCATGCCCATGTAGGCGATTTTACCAGTAAGTTTAGCCTGTAACCCCAAGTCGGCGCACGCCATAGCCTATTTATAAGTGTGAGATAACCCGAGAAAAACACTTTCAGTGGGTTAACGCTGTTTAACCTCGGATAAACCCCATAGGTTACGGGTTCATTTTCTTGTGCGAATGTGCCAAACATTTTGTCCCAAATGATAAATATACCGGCATAGTTTTTATCAAGATACTGTTTATTGGTCGCATGATGCACTCTGTGATGTGAGGGGGTATTAAAAATTGCTTCTATAGGACGAGGCAGTTTTTTTATCGTCTCGGTATGCAATAAGGTTTGAAACACTTGTACGACTATTTCGGCTAAAAATATTATAAATGGGTGAAAGCCCAACAGAGCCAAAGGTAAGTGAAAAAACAGTGGAAAAAACCAGTCCAGTGGACCATGGCGATAGGCTACCGAAATATTAAAATGCGGCGAACTGTGGTGCACAGTGTGCGTAGCCCAGCCAAAACCGTTTTTATGTAAAAAGCGGTGCTCCCAATAATAAGCGAGATCAGCAATTACAATACAACAAAGTATGCTCCAACCATTTAGTGGTAGGTCAGTAATACGAAAGTGATTGTAAGTATATAAAAATATGCCCGCATAAGTGGCTGCGACAACAGCGACGATGAGGATAAACATGCCCAATGTAACAAAGTTGGCCACACTGTCCCCGAAAAAATTTCTAGTAAACTGCTTTTTCACCACGTAGCGCAGACATTCAACAATAAATAAGCCGATGGCGATAACGAAAAACCAATCATCAATCCAAGCCTCTAGGCCCCATACTTCATTTGGTGTAAATAGTTGTGTTAAAAGTTCCATGCTCCGCTCCTAGTTGTACGACACGAACACTTGCGTTGATGTTGTTTTGCCAGATAGATCTAAAGCATGTACTTCAAGTACATATGCTACTTTTTTACTATAGTCTATTTCTTTCCAAGCGTTAGCCAATTGAATTTCAGTATATTTTTTTGCGGGTAATAACTCATTGTAGTGGCTTGTGTTAACTGTGTAGAGTTTATCAAACTGGCTTAAGTTATTTATGTCATAACCGATGACTACGTCAGCTTGTTGATAGTTATTTGAAAACGCTGAATATAAAACATAGACTTTTTTAGGCGTGGTTTTAAGGGCTTGGTGCAATGTACTTTTTTGATTAAATCGTTGCCACAGTTGCCCAATATTAATCAATTGGATGTGTTTATGTACGCCGGCAATACGAATCGTGTCTGGCGTAATTTTATCGTTTTCGTTATCAATAGGGGTTACTTTATTGAGCTCTATGGTGTGTGTGACAGGACTTATGTTGAGTTCTTGGGCAGCTACATTATTTCCCTGAAATAACGCAAGTCCCCAAAAAGCAGCAACAATAATAACACTCGTAATAATTGCATTAGATAGATTCATACCACACACCAACAGAAATAAGATAGGGTGTAATTTACGTTAAACCACAATAAATTGTCAATGTGAAAATTTACTGTTTATGCATTAATTGTGAGCAAAGTAATACAGATGCTTGTTTGAACTTATAAATCTCATCAAGCAAACCTAACGGTAATAAAGATTCAGCCATGAGATAATTAGCGTAAATACCATAAGCAATAAGCTCTACTTGATCTGACTCAGCATGAGGGTGTTGCGCTTTAAATTCATGAATTAGGTGCTGAATGAACTCCTGCATAATGTGCTGTTGGTGGACTTTAATAGGGGCAAGCCTTTTTGCTTCGGAAAATAAAGCCTCACCAATGATTGTGGTATTGATACTTTCTTTACTACGAGAAGAAAACAGCGAATCTATGAGAGCTTCAGCTCTGTTTGATGATGGTAGCCATGTTAATAACTCCTGCCATTGCTGAGTATATTTATCTCGCCACCGTTCACTTAACAAACAAATTATGTCGTCACGATTACCAATGTAATGCCTTAAAATAGTGCGTTTCATTTTGGCTGTCTCAGCAATGTTTTCTAGTGACGTTGCTTGAATACCCTTTTCTAAAATACAAACCTCAAGTGCATCGAGTATTTCTTCTCGACGTTGTCCTGCTACGCTCGGCCTTGCCATTGTTCTCTCCCATTACATTTATAACTCTACTATAACGATCCTGTTTTAAATTGTCATGTTGACAATTTAAAAGAGAGTAAGATAAGCTATAAATTGTCTAGTTGACAATTTATGATTCAATATGTCGAGGTAATCATCTATATGAATAGAATCACTCAGCTAATGGTGCCGCTATCACTCATGTTATTTATCGGGTGTGGCGCAAGTGAACAAACAAAAATAGTGTCAGTAGTTCAAGCAATGAATGCTTCTCCAAGTATTGTTGCCCCCCCTTTGGCAAGGTCTGAATTTATTGGTTTTGAGTCAGCACCGGTTAGACCAATCGCGAAAACAGCGGATGGCAAGCGTTTATTGGTCGCGAATACATCTAATAATAGCCTCGAGATATTTACTGTATCTGTTGATGGGGCGCTTACTCATCAACAATCGCTTACGGTTGGTTTAGAGCCTGTTTCAGTCGCTGTGATGCAAAACCAAGCATGGGTAGTTAATCATCTTTCAGACTCTGTGAGTGTGGTTGACCTTAGTCGAACAGTTGCACAAGTCACACGGACGTTACTGGTAGGAGATGAGCCCAGAGATATCGTGTTTGCGAATAATAAAGCATTTATCACCACAGCGCATCGTGGTCAGCAAAGGCTGTACCCAGCGTTAAAAAATATTGATGGGGCTGGTGATCCTGCATTGCATCAAACGGGACAAGGGCGCGCTGATATTTGGGTCTTTAACGTAAATGATTTAGGGAAAACACTGGGTGGGAAACCGATAAAGATAGTGTCCCTGTTTGGAGATACGCTACGTGGCTTGGCGGTTACACCAGATCAAAAAACGATTTATGCAGGAGTGCTGAATTCGGGTAATCAAACTGCGGCTGTCCATGAATCTGTGATGTGTGCTGGTTACGAAGATGATGAATATGGAGCTTACCCTTGCCAAGTATTGGATGGGTTAACCAGTCCCAACGGATTAGAGGACGGTTATTTACCTGGTGGAAGAACGGCGCCGGGCATTAATAAAGACGGGGTTGCTCAGCCTTGGACCAGTATGATTGTCAAATATGATAACCGCACAAAGCAGTGGTTAGATAGTAAAGGTCGAAACTTTTCAAATGGCATTCGTTTCAACTTACCAGACCTAGATGTGTTCGCAATTGATACTGTCTCCTTAAGCCAGCGTGCTGCGTATAAACATGTGGGAACAACCTTGTTTAATTTGGCAGTAAACCCCCAATCAGGCAACGTATATGTTTCAAATACACAAGCAAATAACGCTACGCGTTTTGAAGGGGCTGGCGCATATGCTGGATCAACTGTTCAAGGGGACATTGCACGAAGTCGTATTACAGTTATTACTCCAAGTACGCAAGAAGTGCGTGCAAGGCATTTAAATCGACATATTAACTATACTGACCTTAAAGGTAATGCTTTGGTTAAGCAGCATAGCTTATCGACGCCCATGCAACTGGCGGTATCACAAGATGGGAAAACGCTTTATAGCGCTGTTATTGGTTCAAACAAAGTAGCAGTATTGCCAACTTCGCAGTTAGAAAATAACCAGTTTTGGGATAACGAAGGCAAGGAGTTTGACCCTATGGTATTGAGCCTGGGATATCTTTCCGTTGAAGGAGGCCCAGCTGGGTTGCTGCTTGATGAAGCTCAACGTGCATTGTATGTATTTACACGCTTTGATAATAGTTTGGTTAGTATTGATTTAAATAGTAAGCGTGAAAAGCAACGGTTATATATGCCGACCTTAGAGCCACAAGATTTTAGTGCGGGCCGAGCAATGTTGTATGACGCCAACCGCTCATCATCAAATGGAGAGTCTTCGTGTGCTAGCTGCCATATTTTTGGTGATACCGATCATTTGAGTTGGAATTTAGGCAATCCTGATGCCTCAAATGGTAAAAATCCGCAACCATTTCCGACTCAAAACATATCAGAGCTAGGGTGTTCGCTCGTTGGACCAGCTGATGAAAGCTGTCAATTACTCGATATTATTAATGGCAATGGGGATTTACAGTCGTTTGCAGCGATGAAAGGCCCAATGGGAACACAAACCCTTCGAGGGATGCGTAATCACGGACATATGCATTGGCGGGGAGACCGTTCAGTGGGTTACTTCGGTGAGGATAGTAAACAAACGCTCGACGAAAAAAGCTCATTTAAGAACTTTATTGTCGCATTTGAAGGCTTACTCGGGTTAGATATTAGCTTGCCAGAGTCAGTAAATACGACTGAAAAATCGCCAGACGTGATTGCGCTTGAGAAAGATATAGATACATTTGCTGATTTTATGCTGCGAGTGGCATTACCACCGAATCCGATCCGCTATTTAGACAATACGCTGTCTTTGTCGGCCCAAAAAGGCGCTGGTTTTTTTCATGGTTCTCGACGGTCTGATGGTGCAGCAGAAGACACCTCTGTTAATGGTGAAAGTGCAGATGGGGTAAATTGTCAAGGGTGTCATGGCGTTGATCATGCACAAGGCTTTTATGGGACTCGCGGTGAGGTGGCTCACGGTGGCGAGATTCAAATATTGAAAGTGCCTCAGCTTAGAAATCTATATACCCGTGTTGGCATGTTTGGGCTGCCTGATAGAGAGGGGTTTTTACCATCACATACGAAAGAACATCAAGGTGATCAAATTCGAGGCTTTGGTTTTTTACATGATGGGGCAACTGATCAACTCGGAAATTTTTTAAAAGGCGCGGTTTTTGATAATGGCGAAAAAGGGTGCTTACCGGGAACAAATGAGCGTCATGGTTGTCATTTCAATTTTGGAAAAGTGGGGATCCCTGATGCCTCAACGCGTCAAGGTTTGGTGGATTATATGATGGAATTTGACAATGATTTGGCTCCCATAGTCGGCCAACAAATTACCCTATCGGCGCTGTCAGGAGCAGGTGTGCTCAACCGTATTACGCTATTAGAACAACGCGCGAAAACGCCGTTTATTTCTAAAATTTTAGGGGGGAAGGTGACAGAGTGTGACTTGATTGCATTAGGAACTATTAACAATCGCAAGCGAGGCTACTTATTTGAGAGTAAAACGCAAACATACCGGTCAGACTCGGCATATGAACAGCCGTTATCATCGATACAAATACGTTTATTGGCAAGGGAAGAGAACAATAACTTGACCTATACTTGTACTGTGCCAGGCAAAGGGTGGCAGTCAGCGCTAGATTATGATTTAGATGGCATTTTAAATGCCGATGAGGAGAAATAGTATGTGGCCTACATTACCGTGGAGTTATTGGTTAGGATTTGCGCTAATACTATGGCTGTTATTCGATTTGATCCGTGGCGAGGCGTATATTTGGCAGGCATATCGTAGAGAGAGTGAGCCAGGGATGTATTGGTTTACCATGCTTGTATGGGCTGTGGTGGCCGCAAGCTGCTTTATATTTCCTTATTGGCCTTATGATTAGGTCTGTTGTAAAGGTGTTGTTATGAATACACAAAATGGTTTACCGCTTGATGCTTATATTTCACCACAGTTTTTTGCGTTAGAGCAGCAGCATATTTTTTCAACTACATGGGCTTTTGCTGGGTTAGTTGAAGACTTAAACGTTGAAGGTGATTATCTGACAGTGCAAGCAGGGTTGAATAATATTTTGGTGATTAAAGGTAAAAGCGAGCAGCTTTTGGCTTTTCATAATATGTGTCGCCACAAAGGCACCAGACTCCGTGACGGGAAAGGCAAAGCAAGCAATAAACTTGTTTGCCCTTATCATGATTGGACCTATGATTTAGAAGGGAAGCTATTATCGCTGCCTAAAGCAAGCAGGGAGTTTCCCGACTTAGATAAAAGTTGTTATGGCTTAAAGAAAGCGAATGTGGGCATTTGGCGAGGGATGATTTGGGTCCACCCAGATCCCAACTCCCAATCAATTGAGCAATGGTTTTCGCCAATAGCACCTTATTTAGGGCCTCATAAAGTTGAGACATTAATTGAACCTGAAGACAGTATTATCATTGAAGATATAGAAGCGAATTGGAAGGTTGTTGTTGAAAATTATATTGATCACTATCATTTAGCTCACCTTCATGTTGGCACATTGAATATGTATGATCATAAACGTGCCGAGTTTGGTTTTGTTGGGCCGCACTTTCGGTTTTGGGAACCATTAACAAAAGAGTATCAACAAGACATCAAGCAAAACTCGCCTTACCCACTTATTTACGATACGAAGATAGAGAAACTAGGCACTTGGGTGCCGATGCTATTTCCTGGTATCGGGTTAGCTGAGTCTGAGTCCTCATGGTCTGTTTTTCTGATAGTCCCAGTCGCTGTCGATCGTAGCAAAGTGATCATTCGCACAAAAATGAAGAATGGTTCTGCATTAGAATTTATGAAGCAGAGTATTCGCTCAGCAAGTTACTGGAACAAAAAGGTTAAAGCGAAAGACTCTGGGTATGATGATAAGCATGGGCTTGGATCTGCGAACTTTTTGCAAGAAGATATTTATGTGTGTGAACAATTGCAAAAATCTTTTTCTAGCCCGTTTTTTGAGTTTGGGCCAAGCGCAGAATACGGAGAGTGCCCTGTGAGAGAACATAAAAAGCTTGTGTGGAAGTGGATTAAACCGCACTGGCGATGATTATCTTTTAAGACAGGTTGTTGTTATCTTTGATGTAATTGACACGCAATTTCATGCCATATCGATTACAATGAAAAAAATAAGGCATTTTGCAGCGCTAAGAGAGCAAATATATGCACAGAGGAGTTGTAAAGACACTGACAGCCGTGATGGTGTTGTTTTGGGTCGCGTCTTGTCAGTCAACGTTAGATCTTCAGTCTGCGAACGAAATTAAAAAGCTGACTAAACAAGTTAGTCAAGACCCAAATGATATCGTGGCGATAGTGCAAGGAGTAAAGCGCTCTCAGCAAGCAATTAGTCAAGATACAGCCAAAGTGCAGCAATTACTTGCTAATTTAGACACAATCATTGAGCAGGTGTGGGGTGAGGGAAATAAAGAATTGCCCAGTAATACCCGCTATGTGAAGTATTCAAATGACTATAAAGCCCGTGCTATTGTGGATTTTGATACAGGGTGGGTCAAAATTGAAACCATTGCCACCAAAAAAATCAGTGAAAAACTCTCACAGGCGGTATTTGAAACACTATTAACTTCTGATGACCCTAGTCAAACGGATATTTTTTCTAGCCAATCCCCTAAGGTTGCAGGTGAACCTTTTTTATATCCCCAAGTACGAGACCAAGATGGTCAGTTAGTCCGTTTCGAATGGCGGGCTCGGCGGTATGCTGATTATTTAGTTGCCAATAAGCTGAAAACGACGTTTGAAGGGGATAAAAAGATATCTTATGTCGGGTTTAACTTAGTGCGTGACCACAAACACTTGCGTCACTTAAAATACAGTGAATATGTGTTAGCGTCAGCTAAAAAATACAACATAGCCCCAGCACTTATTTACGCGGTGATTGAGACTGAAAGCTCTTTTAACCCTTATGCCGTGAGTCATGCAAATGCCTATGGGTTGATGCAGGTCATTCCGGCAACAGCGGGTCGAGATGTGTATAAAATAGAGAAAAAACGCACAGGGCAGCCCACAAAGTCAGTGCTTATGAACCCCAAACAAAACATTGATATTGGTACCGCGTATTTGAAAATATTAAACACACGTTATCTTGTGGGAGTAAGCCATCAGCAAAGCAGAGAGTATACCATTATTTCTGCCTATAACGGGGGGGCGGGTAATGTGTTTAAAACCTATCATTCGAACCGTACAACAGCAGTACAAAAAATTAATGCACAGTCTCCGTCTAGTGTGTATAAACGCCTTCGTCACCAGCATCCACGTGATGAATCGCGCCGTTACTTAGAAAAGGTGACCAAAGCCAAGGAAAAGTATTTATAGACGGTCACATTGCCTTTAAGGGTAGGAATTATGGCGTAAATAGTATGACAATAAACAAATATTAAGGCCTTTGAAACAACAAATATTAAGGCCTTTGAAACTAAAGTCTCATAGGCCTTCTAGGGGGGGCTTAATTTATGCTGTACACTGAATCGACGTTAATAGTTGTGCCTTTTATAACTTATACCTCAGCTCTGGATAGCGAATTTGCCCAATAAAGCTATTTTTCTCACTCTCGGCGTTGCTTTCATTTGTAATAGCCCGCTATTACTGCATAAAAGCGCCTTGATATTGAACAAAATATCATCATTGGATTGTACGTAAGTTTGTTTTCAAAACATTTTCTACTCCAAAACCCTTATCCAAACCTGAGGTTACTTACTTTGTTGGCCGCTGATGAGTGCTGATAGCCAGCTAATACTGCGCACGCCGAGCATAGGAAAGGAATCGCTATGGCTTGCGGACTCAATGACAATTTTTTGCAATTTTAAGCTTTTATCATTTCTTTTGTGCAGCAACTCCACAAACTCATTGACGTGAATACCTAACTTATCTTCCAACGCACCGTATGAGATGAATACATTGGCATTGAGTTGCTTATGTTGAGTGCCAAGCTCTAATAAGTGAGGAATATCGCGCCAAAGAGATGGACTGCCGAGAATATAGTTTTTGAACGTATCAGGCTGCGCCATTAAGATATAGCTACCAAATAATCCACCAAACGAAAAGCCGAAATAGGTACGATTATTTGGGTCAGCGTTATATTGGTTTTCGATATATTGAATGATGTCGTTTCGTATAAATGCTAGGTGATTATTTGCTTGACCCAGCTGATGTTTGGCTTGAACTTTGGGGTCGCTTGATGCTCTTATTGAGAAATCACGACCACGACTTGCACTGGCCTCTTTGTCTTTTAATGCCCCCTTGGTGTTTATTTGCCAGGAAATCCCAACTAAAATGGCATTTTCCATGAGAAATGCAGTCGCACCCGATAACAACTCCATATGCCACTGAGCGTCAGTGTAATAAATGACAGGATAGGCTGTATCTTTATGTTTGTCATATCCCTCAGGCAACTTTATATACAGTTCGTATTGCCTGTCTTGCTGTGTGTCTTTAATTGGTATTACGTGTGTATGGGGTAACGTGAAAGAGCTTGCGCTACTTACATTTGCCGTAAGTAGGAGGAGTATACAAGCCAAAGTGATTATCCAATTATTTTTAATGTTCATTATGTTACTTCCTTATCAATTGCTAAGCCATATTGAAGACGTTGTTTCAGGTTACAGACTTAAGCTCACTGTATCGGCATTGTGTTTAAAAGACCTGACGTTTAGCTGATTTGTATATGATATGATGCGTTAAATTTTATTGTATTAATTATCAGTAGGTTATATGTAAATATGTGATATATAGAGCCGCTTTTCCTGCGTATGTAACATCACTCACATGGCCTTGTTTCAGTGTTTATATAAGCGGTGCTTGCACTTTTGTATTGAGACTTTGATAATATATTTGTAATTACAGTGGTGAAAAGAGACCTGAATGAGTACAACTAAAAGCAGTACCTATTCTATAGCGCAGCTCGGACATGCAGTATTAAGGGCGCGAGCTGTTGAAGTTGAAGATATTCTCAGTGATGAATGTCAGCAACTCATCAATACAATGATGTTGGCGGTATCTGAAGCGGGTGGCGTGGGTATTGCTGCACCGCAAATACATCACAGTAAGCGTATTTTTATTATGTGCTCAAAGCCCAATACACGGTATCCACAAGCGCCACTAATGGCACCAACTGCGATTATTAATCCTGAGATTTTGCATTATTCAGATGAAAAGGTAAAAGATTGGGAAGGGTGCTTAAGTGTGCCAAGTATGCGAGGCTTAGTGCCAAGATATAAGCAGATAACAGTACGGTATTTGGAGCAACAAGGTCATGTGCGTCAGGAAACGTTGACAGGCTTTATTGCACGTATTTTTCAGCATGAGTTAGATCACTTAAATGGGCTCACGTTTATTGACCAGTTAGAGTCGATGCAAGATTTAATCAGCGAAAGTGAGTGGTATCGTCAGTTTGCTGACAGCAACTGAGCGAAACTTCAATGGAGAAGCAGCAGCCAATAAAGGCGAATGCCCTTGGCTAACTTACAACGGCAGATATTAACAGACGTTGTAAGTTAGTATTCATGTAAAGCTTATTTATGTTTGCGACGACGCAGCACCGCGAATGGTGCCGCTAAAAGTGCAAACCAAGCAAGAGAACCAGACGAAGACTCTGATGATGCTTGAGTCACTGTTGGCGTAGGAGTTGGCACAGGTGCAGGCTGCTCTGCATCGGTATCCACGACATTCTCAATATTTATTGTGATGGCAGCAGGGTCTGATGTATTGCCTAACTTATCGATAGCAATGACCATCAAAGTAGCGATATTGTTCCCCGCTTCGAAATCAAGGACTGCTGAATTAGCAACAACGATTTGGCCATTATTATTAACTGAAAAAGCGGTGTTAGTTGATGACTTTACTAAATACTCAGCAATTTCAAGGGTATTTTCTTGCGTTACCGATTCAAGTTGACCAATCACTGTACCAGTGGCTGTATTTTCCTTAACTGAAAACTCAGCAGCAATGAGTTTAGGTGGAGTATAATCCGCCGCGCTGTCAATCACATTCTCGATATTTACCGTTACTTTAGTCGCTTCTGATTCATTACCTAATGTATCACCGAACTCACCACCGAGAGACATGTTGATCACATCGACTCGGTCTGAAATATCACCATCTCCATTAGGATCCATCGCAGATTCTAGCGCCGCGGCTTGTGCTGCACTAGGACAACCACCGCCACAGACAGAATAAACATACAATTCAACGTCTGGTGCAATGCCTGTCACCAAGTGAGAAACCGATGTACCATGACTTGTTGGTGAGTCTTCTTCAGTAGGAACCGCTGGATCATTCTCAATGGGATCGGCATCGTTACGCATATAATCGTAACCGCCTTTGACTTGACCTTGAGGCCATGCAACCGTTGTTGGATCGGCTTGAGCTGCGTCATACGCTTCAACAGTACCGGCGGCTTCATTGAAGATTTTGTGTGTGTAGTCAATACCCGTATCTAGTACAGCGACCTTTTGGCCAGCGCCTGTTGCCACACCTTCAGTGCGTACTGGCGTTGCTTTAATGTAGTCAGATGACTCTGCAATGTGTAGTTCAGAATCAAACATAGGTAGCACGCGTTCTACGCGTGCGTCTTTTTCAATCGCTGCTAACGCTTCTTTTGACGCTTCAACAATGAGTTGTAGGGGCTAAAACACGTGTTTGACCAAGTACTTTTGCATTAAAGTCTAAGCTATTTAGTTCAAGCGTTAACGCTTCTTGAAGTTGTGAAATTTGCGCCATTGTTGCACGTGCATCACCCGACTGGTATGTACCCTGAGGATATAAATTTGCTGCGGACGTTGCTTTTAGCACAATTAAATAGGATGTTGGCGCATTCTTTTTCGTATCTTGAGCTGCAAATTTTACAGCCTCGAAATTGGCAAAATTACTGACCATATTGGCAGTGTTAGCAGAGACACCCGCTGTGAGTAATACACTACCTACTGCAGCTGCAATTGTTGATTTTTGTATAAGCTTAGACATACATTCCCTAGGAGTCATTGGGAACTGATTCTAACGATCGTTACTTTTGTTGTTAACAAATATGCGAGGATTTGTTTTTTTTGTTCCTAGTATTATACATGCGAAAATGGACATAAATATAGTGTAAAAATATCAATAAAGTTATTTTATATTTAATCCATACTTAATTAGTTTGAATTTTAACCAACTCTGCTTCCTCACTCGTTTTAATGTAACGGAATATTAAAGCAACTCATAAACTAAAAAATCAAAGTTTGCATTGCTATGCGAAATAATATGGCATGATTAATTTGTTCAATACAGAAAACAATAACAATAAGGAAAGTTCATGGAATTTGAAGTAGCAAGAGATACATCAAAAGCGTTGTGTGATATACCGCAGAAAACATTTTTACCCAGTGGAACCATTATTAGCTTGATTGCTGAGCAGGCAAAGCTCACACCAGAAAAAGTGGCGATCATAGAAGGTGATTTGTTGGTGAGTTATGAGCAGCTACTAGCACGCTCAGATGCTTTAGCAGCAGCGTTAGCTCAACGAGGCGTGAAGTCGGGTTCCTTGGTTGGGGTATGTATGAGTCGCTCATGGGAGCTAATTGCTACTTTATTGGGGGTTTTAAGGGCGGGGTGTGCTTATGTGCCCCTTGACCCAGCATACCCACAAGAACGAGTCCATTATATGTTGTCACATTCTAAAGCATCAGCAGCCATTGTTGAAAATGAGCATATGGCGCACCTATGCCAGATAGCACGCGAAGTCATTCATGTTGATACGATTAAAAATCAAGCCATTGATAATGTTCCGGGTCCAGTACCTACTGATTTAGCGTATGTGATCTATACCTCGGGGTCTACGGGGAAACCAAAAGGGGTTGCGGTTGAGCATCGCAATGTGGTGGCGATGAGTCATGCCATGGCAGAGCTGTTTAGCACTGAGGAGTTATCTGGGGTATTGGCTGCCGCTTCAGTGTGCTTTGATACGTCGGTGATGGAGATTTTCGGTACGTTGTCACTTGGTGGCACTATTCTGATGGCAGATAACGCATTGGCTCTACCTAAACTTCCTTATGCAGATAAAGTAAAAATGTGCGTTATGGTACCTTCATCGATGCAAACCTTATTGGGCACCGATACCCTTCCTGATAGTGTTCAGTGTGTGGTGTTTGGAGGTGAAGCTTTGAAAGCGCCGCTAGTGAATCAAATTCATAACTTGGCATTTAAACCAAGGGTTATGAATGCGTATGGTCCGACCGAGGATACTGTTTTTTCTACAATTAATGAAATTCCTGAAGACACTACTCGTATTACAATTGGTCGCTCTGTCGTAAATTCAAGGGCATATATTCTAAATGATGCAATGCAATGCACAGCGATTGGTGAACCCGGTGAATTATATTTAGCTGGCAGTAAACTCACTCGGGGTTATCTCAACGATGAGAATATGACAACGTCACGCTTTGTCACTCTGACGCCGACTGACCAGATACCTGAAACTCGCTTATATAAAACGGGAGATCTATGTCAGTGGAGTGAAAATGCAGAGATAGAGTTTTTAGGCCGTATTGATCAACAGGTTAAAATACGAGGTTTCAGGATAGAGCTAGGGGAAGTAGAGTCAGTACTTGAATCGATGAGTGAGATAGATATAGCAGCGGCGGCTGCGCTTGATAGTGGGACTGGTCAGCAAATTTTAGTAGCTTATGTGGTAAACCAAAAAGGTAGCGTAACGAGTAAGGCTGTGAAGGCGTTTTTGTCAGAACGATTACCAAAATATATGGTGCCTCAGTTTATTATGCAGATGAGTGCGTTACCTTTTTTACCAAATGATAAGTTAGATCG
Source organism: Pseudoalteromonas sp. MMG013 (assembly GCF_018100885.1). NCBI lineage: Bacteria > Pseudomonadati > Pseudomonadota > Gammaproteobacteria > Alteromonadales > Pseudoalteromonadaceae > Pseudoalteromonas > Pseudoalteromonas sp. MMG013. The sequence goes on from NZ_JAGJEE010000034.1 coordinate 30,054, forward strand.
TAAAAGCCTCCCAGATCTTAATACTGTGCGCTTAGCAGCTCAGCATGAAGCAAGCGGTCAAGTGAGTAATAAACAGCAAGCGGGCTATGAGTACAGTTCAGTGTTATTAACGATTCAAACTGAAGTAGCGAGTTTGCTTAATATAGCAGAACCAGAGCAAGTGCTTTGCGACCTACCATTTGATAGTTTTGGTGTTGACTCACTAAGCTCGCTAGAGTTACTCAGTCGATTACGAGCGGAATTAGAATATAAGTTACCACAGAACAGCCTTGTTCTATACTCGACCCCTCGTGCTTTAACACACTTTTTTCTAGACCGAATGAATCAAAGTGTAAGTCAAGCATCCTCTGAATCTAGTTTAATGACAGATCATAACAATCCAAAACTTGAAACACTCTCCGGATTTCAGACGCTATTGCAATCTAGTCACCCGACTTTTCAATCAGCGAGCGCCCCATCTTGGAGTATCGCCGATAAAAGTGTATTGGTAGAGCAAGTTACTGACATGGTCAATAATAATCAACGTAATCCATATGGAAAAGTGCTCCGTACGGGGAGCTCTGCCACGGGGGTTATTGGTGATTCATATAATAAAGAACAAGATAGGAACGCTATTATATGGTCAACGAATTTATACTTCGGTTTAAATCGCGACCCAAAAGTAATCAATGAAGCCGTTCTTGCATTAGAACGCTTTGGTACTGGCATGGGGATTTCAGCCGCCGCGACTGGCATGACAGACCAACATGTTGAGTTTGAAAATGAGTTTGCAGAGCTTGTGGGTAAGCCTAGCGCATGCCTATTTCCGACAGGGTATACCGCTAACTTAGGGGCTATTTCGGGTATATTAGGAAAAAATGATACGGTCGTTATTGACCAGCTTTGTCATGCCTCTATTGTGGATGGTGCGCGCTTAAGTGGCGCTAAAATTAGAACATTTCAGCACAATAGTGCGAGTGACTTGGCGTCGGTGCTCGCCTCTGAAACATCACCTTATCATACAACTTTAGTGGTGTTAGAAAGTGTCTATAGTATGGGTGAAGGGACTGCGCCAGTTGCAGAGATAGTTCGAATCGCAAAACAATATGGTGCGTTGACTTTAGTGGATGAAGCGCACTCTTTTGGCTTCTATGGTCACTCTGGAGCAGGTGTTTGCTCACAGCAAGGTGCAACGGATGATGTTGATTTTATTATGACAACGCTGAGTAAAGCACTGGGAAGTATTGGTGGGGTAATAGCTGCGAGTAAAAAGCACATTGCACTGCTAAAGTCATCTTCACGGGCGTATATTTTTCAAGCGTCAATTAGCCCCGCTGATATTGCAGCTGCTCTGGCTTCTTTAAGATACTTACGTACTGATGATAGTTTGCGTGAACAATTATGGGACCGAACGCGTTATATGCGTAAGCGCTTTACAGAGGCTGGGTATGATTTAGGCACTGGCGATGGTCCAATAGTGACCCCTCACTTTGGTGATAAAGATAAGCTCTATGCGATCGTGCAAGGGCTATATGAGCGCGGTATTCAAACGCTGGCGGTCACGTATCCGATTGTTGAAATGGGGCGAGGACGATTAAGGTTTATTTGTTCAGCGGCACACACACATGCAGATATTGACCGCACACTTGAGGCACTTATTGAGACAGAGCAAGAGGTAAATCGGGCTTTTTCGGCATCAGAAGATACATTAGTAGCAGCGTGTGAAAGTAATTTAGACCCTCTATCTATGAGTACAGATATTCAAAACTGGGTAAATGATTTTTCAGCTTATTTGAAGCTTGTTTGTAAAGCATCAATAGAAACTGCACCTGAGTTGGTGTTATCGATAGTTGCTCATGAAAGTCAGGCTCCAATCTCGATTATGCTTAGGGGCGGTAAAATAACCTTAGAAACAGAGTATTCTGTTGATTTGCCGTATTGTACTGTGTCTATTGCAGATCCTCAGATGATAAAAGGTTTATGTGAAACTAATGTGCAAGCCTTGCTAAATAGCATTTGTAATGGTGTATGCGTTGTAAAGGGGCAAACGGAAGTCTTTATTTGGTTTATAGCGCGTTTGTGTGAGTATCAGGAATATAAGTATGAAAAGCAAGATGTAAATTGCATTGAGTGATATTTATCAGCGAAATTTTTACTGTATGGTATCGGCTAAAGTTATATTCAAAAATCTAACATTAATGCGGGGCAGCTCGCATTACTTACAATAACTCATTTGGCTAATAGTTTAGTTGAATGACTAGTATCATAAATTGTCATATATCGGAGCTGTACTTTGCAGGACTATAATCTTAGTGTGCTTTATATTATTGATGGGCTCTGAATGTGCAACTTGAAGAAGAAATTAAAGCGTTATATAAAACCTTTAGATTTTGTATAACGTTTTATTAGACGAAGTATTGACGTAATTTCTTATCTACGAGACGATAGAAGATATAAAAAGTAACGATAACTAGGAATTATTTGACATGTTATTTTCAGCCAAAGATCTAAGGCTTGATTTTGAAGGTAGGGATACAGAGCTTGAAGATTACAATGAGGCTTTAACTAAATCACCAAGTAACAAGTCAGTAGTTCATTTTTTATGTGGGGAGTCCGGAGTAGGTAAAACTAGGCTCCTCAATGAAGCAGCTAAGTCTTTATCTAAAGAAAACCTTGATCATTCCGTGACGTATCATGATATATCTGATGACACTAGAACAAAGGGAAAGCTATTTTCCAATTTGTTGCTAACCTTATGGGTATCATCTACAAAAACAACAAGGACTAATAAGAAAAGCTTTTCGGCTTTTTTAAAACGGCGGAAAATAACAGAACCTGCAAAAAAGGCTTTATACAAAGGCATTTATAACGCTCTTCAATCGTTACCCTCTTTCGGCAAAGCGGCCGCCGCATTATTTGAAAAGGATTTTAAATACGAAGAAAAAACTAAACCCATCGAAATTGATATTTTTCAGTTGCTAAAGGACTTTTTTGAGTTTGCAGTAGCTCCTAGTAAACACACACTGCAGATTGATAACTTTCAGCGTTCAACTGATAGTGAAAAAAGGGAATTATCTGCTTTGATAGATAGCTTACCTAACGAATTTTCTGTTTCACTTGTTATCCGACAGGATAGTAAAAATACGTTATTTGACCCATATTATTTGGAACACTTTCACCAATTTCATGCCGTTATTCAAATTCTTCCAAATTTGGACCATACCTCAATCCAAAACATTCTCAATAATTCTTTTCCAAACATGAATGGTTACCAAAGAGATCAGTTGTTTTTAGAGTGCTTAGAGTCGACGAAAGAAAATACTCGAGAAATTGAGCAGTTTATTATTAATTTTAAGTTGGCTAACCGGCTAAAAGAACAAAATAAAGCTTCAAATAAAAACAATCCTATTGCAGAAACAATCAATCAATTAGGTGAAATAGAGAGAGCATTGTTAATCATTACATCTTTATTTCCAGAGGGAATAGATTTTGATTACATTCGGCTGTTTGTCGAAGAGGATGTTAATGCAACTAGAACTCTCAATTTGATGGAGGTTGTTCGATTTCTAGTCGAGTGTAAGCTTCTTTCTATTTTGCCTGAGCAAATACTTCGAAAAGCAGGGTTTTCTAGTATCGAAATTGAATCGATTAAAGCTAGCCACGACAAAGTTATTAGTGCGGCACGAGTTACCATGAGCGATGAGGAAATAACAGAAGTGCGCGCTCGACTAGTAGATGTTATTAGCAGGTTTGCGTTCACATGTATGGACGACAACAAGCATATAGAGGCCATGCTTCTTATAATGCAAATAGCTACATCTCAGGAGTTGGCTAAGCATGTTGAATCCATGGAGCGAACAGTATCTATTTTACATGAACGAAATGGTTACTTTGATTTGAGTTTACTTACTGAGCAAGTTCTAGAGATATTAGATTCATCTAATAATTCAGCAAGTATTTTTAGTTTAATTACCATTACAAGATTACTAGATGCTTGTGTTAAAGAGTCCAATTTTAACACCGCTAATAGATTACTCGATAAGCTGGGGGAAGCTAGAAGTCCAGAGGTGTATAACTTATATTCGGCAAAAGTTTCTGCTCAGTTATATTTCTATGATATCGCATTAAGCCATACAGCTAACTTGTTACACTCTTCAGAGGCATTGTCAGTTCACTTAAATATTTTACAGCATCAAAGACAAGAAAGTGAAGCAAAATCAATTATTCAAGATAGAATTTTAGCTAACTTGAATTACCCTCGAAATGACTTTGAAGCAATTATATTGAGAAATAGTGCTCACTTATTTCCCTATGAGAAATCAGTTGGTTTCCTCAACAAAGCTCTTGATTGGTTTGAAAACAAGGAAGATATTTTCACGATTGCAACATTGCATAATAATATTGGCTTGAATGAGCTATATAATAAAGAGCCAAATATTCAAGTAGCCCGAGAACATCTGCATAAAGCCAGAAATACCTTGTTGGATATCAACTCCATAGAAGCTTACCAAGCAACTTTTAATTTAGGTGTATGTGATGTTTTAGAAGGTAAATATGATACCTCACTAAAACGATTGATCACCGCATACAACATGGTTCCTAAACCATTAGAGTATGACCGTTTGAAGTTTTTAGCGACAATTTTAATTGTAAAAGCAATGCAAAACAGTGAAGAATTAAAAACGACAATATCTAAACTAGAAACTATGAGAATAGATGCAAATGAGATTAGCGATCCTTGGTTATCTTTTATGTTAAAGAAAAACCTATTGATTTTGAAACGTTCTAAATTGAAGGATTGTGAAACTAACCAAATAGACAAAGAAATAATGGAGTGCGACAACTTATACCCGGGAGATTCCTCACAATACTCTGTTTTTACTAGAGGTGAGGGGGCAATACCTTTATTACTGGCTCCATCCCCTCATTGGCGATTTTAATATTTTATGAATAGCTTTCCAATATTTTTTTAGTATCATTTGCTAGGTTATTATATCCCTTTAAGGAGCGTAATATAATTGATGCTAAGTCCCGCACATGATTTTCAGAGAAGCCTAAGGTTACCATCATTAAAACACCAATTCTCAGTCCAGATGTAACTGAAGCAGGTCTAGGGTCATTTGGAATCAAATTTCTATTAGCTAAAATACCATTAATTTGAAGGTTCTCTTCAGCTTCTTTCCCTGAGATCCCTGATTTCGATAAATCTATTACAACTAAATGTGTATCTGTACCATCAGTATATAGCTTGAATCCAGCATCCTTTAGCTCAGTGGCAATGATTTTTGCAAAATGAATCGCTTTATTAGCATATTCTTTTACATCCATATTATTTAACTCTTCCAACATTATTGCTTTACCAATGATTTCAACAAACATCGGAGCACCTTGGGAAATAGGAAAAATGGAGCGTTTAGTTTGTTTTTCAAAATCTTGAGCCACGAACATCATTCCCCCTCTTACGCCCCTAGTTGTTTTGTGAGTTGTCATGGTAACGAAGTGAGCGTGGGAAAATGGCGATATGTGCAGGCCGGAAATTACGTAAGAAGCCGTATGAGATAAGTCCGCTAATAATAAAGAATTTACCTGTTTCGCTATATTTCCTAGTATTGCATAATCTATTTCTCTAGGGTAGGAACTCGCACCAGCAATTATTAAGTTAGGTTTCACTTCCTCTGCTAGGACTTTCAGTTCTTGGTAGTCGATTCTTCCATTTTTCACATTGTAATGCTCCACATTAAAATAACGATTAGTGAAACTCCAATGTGAAACATGTCCCCCAGAAGCTAAATCCAAACAAAGAATTGTATCCCCAGGTTTTAAAACTGCGTTGTAAACTATTTGATTGGCTTGTGTTCCAGAGTATGGTTGAGTAGTAAACCAGTATTTTTCACTGCCTTTAAAAAGAGCCTTTGCTAATTCTTCAGCATAGTTTTCGATTTCATCGAGGTTATCACAACCTGGAAAATATCGGCTGCCAGGGAATCCTTCGCCAGGGTTTGCATGAAAGGGTAACGTCCTAGAGTCGAGTACTGATTGAAAGGGCCTATTTGCACTCCCTATTAGGTTCAACACTTCAATTTGACTATTCTCTTCTGACTCAATTATTTTTTTAATTCTAGGGAATCTATCTCCCAAAAAGTTGGCTAATGCTTTCATTGATAACTCCTAGTTATCGTTACTTTTTATGTAATTGAACTCCTAGTGTTGGCTTTGGCTATTTTACGTTGTAGGACATTGTCATTTACGTGGGTATAAAGTTGAGTTGTTAGTATACTCTGATGCCCTAAAAGTCTCTGAACATACCTTATGTCTACTCCTGACTCTAAAAGCTGACAAGCGGCAGAGTGTCTGTACATATGAGGGGTGACTTTATCAACTTTTGCGGCATCAGACTCTTGCCTAAGTAATTTCCGTATGAAATGTGATGACGCAGGCTTTCCTCTGCTATTCACTAGTAAATAATCATGGTTTGGGTTGGTTATACCTCTAACTATAATATAGGCATTGACTAAGTCTGCTATTTCTTTGTTGGTTAAAAAGACAAACCTTTCACGCTGGCCTTTTCCGAGGATTAGGATCTTTTTTTCGACAATAGATATGTGAAGTAAGTTAATATTAACTAATTCACTCACTCTGATCCCAGTAGAAAATAAGAGCTCAACGACCAGTAAGCTTGTTAATTTGTTTAGCTGCTTAGGCTTAACTATTAGCTCTTTAAGTTTAGAAGCTGTGTAGCTATCTTCTTTTTCTAGGTTTAAAGCTGCTCTGGCTGATTTTAATATTTTACGTAGATTACTCTTGGGAATATTTCTTGGTAGTTGCTTTGGTATTTTGAGTGATATGTCAGCTTTGTGGAACGGGTTAACTATAATGATATCTTCTAGCTCCAACCACTTAAACATTGATTTTAAGCAAGCAACTCTTCGTTTGACTGTTCTAGCACCTAGTCCCATTTGGTGTAACTGAGAGACGTAATATTTTAGCTGGTTCTTGTCAAAGTTTTGAACCTCTTGAACTTTTGTTAATTTATTGAAGCACGCCAAATCTTGCTTATATGCTCTTATGGTATGTATAGAGAGTTGCTTATTGTATTGGCAGTGAGATAAAAATAGGTTACAAACTTCGTGAACTAACATGTGTTTTCCTGAATATAATAGCGACAAAAGGTTAAATAGCACCTTTTAGTGTGTAAGCGCAGAAATTTCGAAATGTTTAAGTCAATTGGCTTATTTAAAGAGAGAAATAACTCAATGTAACGAGCAGTGATTCTTGCTCAATGGCATTCTTATATGAGGTAAATCGGCCATTGTTAACCTGTATCAAACGGCTTTAACTGCGGGAAATCAGTATCACCAGTACATTCATCTAGTAACTTCTGTGCATTCTTAATACTTTATTGTTGTAATGTTCTGTAATTTAATAAATTTTTCATCCATGTAATAATCCCCCTATTATAAACATAATAAAATTTCACTATGGAACGTCGCACTTTCTTAAGAACAACCTCAGCACTATGCTCAGCTGGTTTATTTGGCCTTTCCATGCATGCTAATGCTAATGAAAAGACTATTTCAGGGGATGATAAAACAGAACGTATGTCTATCGCGAAGTTAAGAGACCTTAATATCGCTTTTCCTACAATGATTGCTGTAACCCCAACCGGTGAAACCATAGAAGTGCAGCGCAAACCGCGGATTATTCGTCGGTATGCACAACATATTTATGTTTACTTTGAGCAATCGAAAGAAATAAGTGTATTTTCTTTGGCGGGTGAACGTACAGGCAAACTTCCTTTAACTGACAATCTGCAGGCAATAAAAGATTTTGCAATTGATACACAGCTGCAATCACTGTACGTTATTGAATATGGCCATCACCAAATTACAGTGCTCGACTTTTATGGGCAAAAGGTGGGGAATATTGGTGAGTTCGGTATTGAGTTATTACAGGATTTAAATGGGCCAAAAAGTATCACCGTCGATGAGCGTGGTAAGGTGCATGTTTTAACGGGTAACGACAATATTATTAGAGTGTATTCAGCCAATGGCGCATATGTTTCGTCATACAATCATATTCGTCGTAGTAGCAGTAAGCTCAGGCAGTTAGATGGATGTAAGATGATCACTGGAGTGGGCGGCAAGTTCAATGATAGTGTGACCGTGTTATCCGGTTATTAACCTGTAAAATGTATAAGCACCGCCTTTTTATTTTAAGCGGTGCATGATTGATGGGGTCTAGGAGTTTACTTAGGTCAGTCATCAGTCAGCAGTTTTCTCCAACCAACCACATTTGCAGGCCCTTTACGGCGCAAGATAAAGTTTCTGACTAAACGGCCTATAAAGCTTTCCCCAAGCCCTGCAAGTTTAATTATCTTATTTGATTCATTGACTGTCCAAGCTATTCTGGCACCGCGTGCTTTTTCGTAATTAGACAGAGCTTGTGGCAAATTATCTAAGTGATTGATCATTTGGTCAGCCAAGCAATTAGCATCTTCCAGTGACATACCCGCACCTTGTTGTAAACTGGGCGGGCAGCCATGTAATGCATCCCCTATTAAAACGACACTTTGAAACACCGAGTCAGTTTTCATGACACTTTTTAGCTCCCCACGAATAATGTGTTCACTAGATGGCATGGTATTCAAGCAGTGTAAGACCGGCGCGGTATAGTTTGCGAAAAGGCTGTATAACGCTTCTTTCGTTGGCATGTCGTAATAGGTTTTGGCTGTGTCAGTTACATGCGCATAGCAGTACACTTCATCCTTACTGATTGGGTAAATCATGAATAGCGTGGTATTACCGACATAATACACGGGCTGAAAGTTGTCGGATGGTGTCGGTGCAATAAAGCGCCAATTAGTGACTTTATGCTTTAATAAAGGCGTATCAGGCTGCACCATTTGCCTAACCTGAGAATTAATGCCGTCGGCAGCCACTACAAGGTCGTAGGTTTTTGAGGGCCCGTGATTCAATGTGACGAACACACCATTTTCAGTTTGTTGAATATTTGTTGGCCAAGTATGAAGTTGAATCTTATCAGCGATACCAGCCCTTAATATACGCATTAACTTATCACGTTTTAATGCGACAAAAGGGCCCTTGCTTAATGGCACTTCCATGAGCGATGCTTTGGTCAATGTCTCGCCATTCGCTAAGGCATACTCAATGGAATTTACTTGATGGGCGCATTTGATAATTGTGTCTGATATACCTAATTTATCAAGCTCTATCATAGCGTTAGCAGGTAAACAAATTGCGGCGCCTTCATTGGTTAATACGGTCGATTTTTCGATAATATCAACATCAATAGTATGTGACTTTAAGCGGTGGAATAATGCGCTTCCCGCAATGCCAGCGCCAACGATGAGTACCCGCATAATGTGCAACCTTAATTTAGCTTGTATGTGGCATTATATTATTTATTTTACAACGACATACTAGCTGGTGTGTAGTGAAAAATATTATTCACCACATATGATGATAAAGGAATAGGTGGATATATGTTGCGGCTTATAATCTGGGAGTTGTGACGGTGGTACTTAAATGTGGAAGTTATCGTTATACACAAGTGCTAGACTATGACCTCACACAGAGCAGATGAGGGAGGTATAGTCTAAGTTATGTTTTTACTATTTTAAGTACTGTGTTTTTGATTGGCGTTTTGCAATGACATTTTTTATATCTAATTGTTGGTTCTCATTTGACGGTTTAATATTTATGCCTTCATGCTCTAACAGCCATAACTTTCGTTCGATACCACCGGCATAACCAGTAAGCGCACCATTACTAGCAACAACACGATGGCAAGGCACGATGATACTGATCGGGTTTCTGCCATTAGCACCACCGACAGCTTGTGCGCCTTTTGGGCGATCCACTTGTTTGGCAATATCTAAATAGGAGCGAGTTTCACCAAATGGAATTACGCCAAGAGAGGCCCATACCTGCTGTTGAAATGCCGTGCCGATGGGGTCAAGTGGTACGGTAAAGGCATTGCGCATACCGCTAAAGTACTCTGTGAGCTGCTGTATACTTGTTTGTGTTATATGGTTTTTATTCTTAGGTTTAATTTCATCCCCACAAAATATGACATGTCTTAGCCCAAGGTTTGATGATGCACATTCAATCATACCTAGGGGGGAATTAACGTAATCGATGAACATAAATGTATCTCCTAACAGATATAATATATGCGTTGCTTAAAGTGCTTTTGTTGGCTTATGTATATCGTGGTTAACATCATACTGGTTTTTGGAAGAAATACTGGCTGGAACTAGAACTAATTAGGAAAAATTGAAACTGGGTGTGTGCAAGTGGGGAAATAATCACAGGGAGTATGTATATGGGTAAAGCCTATTGAAGTTTTGTCTGATTTTCACTCTAAATGTAAATGTAAATGAATGTGAAAATTAAACCGTTCCATGGCGTGTGTAATTTGTTTCTAGTGTTTATTTTTTGTATTAATTTTGTTTTTTTAATTGTTGTTGATTTGTCTTTAATAGGTACTTAATCTTAGTTTTTTGTGCTGTGCTAATTTTTTGTATTTTAAATCAATTGCTTGTGGTGGTTTGGTCGTAAGTTTTTTCACTCAACGTTCTGTGTTTTGTTAACAGGCTTGGGTTGTTTTTGTTGCTAAAAACAACTGAGTAATTAATTTAATTTTAATAATAATTTCATAATAGATTATTATATTCCCAGCCCATTTGTCAGATGGGCTCGGTTGTTCTGGCGTTGCTGCATTTGGTGGTGATGGCAATATACCATCGGAAATTAGCGGTATAGCAAAAACAATCATCAATGCAGATAGTCGTTATGATTTTACGCCAAATGTCACTAATCTCGATAATGATACGCTGACATTTAGTATTGAAAACAAGCCAAAATGGGCTGATTTTGATACGAGTACAGGCAGGCTGTCAGGAGAGGTTAAGGCGGGCGATATTGGCAATTATAACAATATTGTCATCACCGTGAACGACGGCACTGCATCTGATGCACTTGCATCTTTTTCTATACTTGTTAGGCCAGCAGGGACAAATGATGTACCAAAAATTACAGGTACACCGTTGTCGTCTATTCAAGCGACTCGGTCATATAGCTTTATACCGAATGCCACGGATATTGAAAATGATACACTGGTATTTGCGATTGAGAACAAGCCTATTTGGGCCTCGTTCGATACGCAATCAGGTAAACTCACCGGTGCACCGAATGAGTCGCAAATGGGCGTGTACGCTGATATTGTCATCTCGGTTGCTGATGGTCACAATACAGCGCAAAGTCTTCCCGCATTTTCTATTTCAGTAACTGATAAGCCGGGCAGTAACTATGATTACAATCAATATTATGCGACTGCAATAGGTAAATCGGGCCCAGATCTTGAAGCGGCGCTCGCTTTGATTGCACGTCAAGGGCAAAAACAAATGACCTATACACAAGTATGGGATGCGCTTAAGTATACTGATGAAGACCCTGCAAATATCAATAATGTGATTTTGTTTTATACCGGTCGCAGTCAAGCCAAAAACACCAATGGTGGTGGCACAACTGACTGGAACCGAGAGCATAGTTGGCCAAAGTCACATGGTTTTCCGGAACAAAACCAATTTGGGTATACTGATATTCATCATTTACGCCCGACCAATGTGAAAGTCAACTCAGCCCGCAGTAATAAAGACTACGATGATGGCGGCGCGCCTGTCAGTAATGCGCCAGGTAACTTTACTGATGATGACTCTTTTGAGCCACGGGATGCCGTAAAGGGGGATGCTGCCAGAATGATGTTTTATATGGCGGTAAGGTATGATGGTACCGATGGCAATATGCCAGATCTAACGCTTGTAAATACCATTAGTGGCAGTAAATCTGCAACATTGGGGGTACTATGTAATTTAATGCAATGGCACCGTCAAGACCCTATTGATAGGTTTGAGCGTGAACGCCATCAGCGTATTGTGGAACAACAAGGTAATCGTAACCCATTTGTAGATAACGCTGAATTTGCCGAAACATTGTTTGCGAAAACGTGCCCAACTTTAGGGAAAACGGCCCCGGTTATCAGTGGGTCCCCGACACTTGAGATTGGTGCGGGTAGTGCGTATCAATTTACGCCATCAGCATCAGATGCAAACCGAGATACATTAATATTTTCAATCACTAACAAACCAAAGTGGGCCAACTTTAATAGTGTAACAGGTACGTTGACAGGCACACCTGGAATAGCTGATATTGCGACATACCAAAATATTCAAATCTCAGTGAGTGATGGTGCGTTAAGTGCAAACTTAGCTGCGTTTACCATTAATGTTGTTGATCCAAAGACCATTAAGCACCCACCAACTATTTCGGGCATACCGAATACCGGCGTATTAATTAATCAAGTCTATCGCTTTCTTCCTACAGCAAATGATGTAGATGACGATACGTTAACGTTTAGTATTGTTAATAAACCAAGCTGGGCAACCTTCAATACAACGACAGGTGAGCTGACAGGCACACCGACAAAAAGTGATGAAGGCAACTATGGCGGGATTGTGATAAGTGTTACAGATGGTAATACAGCCGCGGTTGAACTTGGCGCTTTTGCAATTTTGGTGAGTAATGATACGCCAGCTACGAATGTAATTTTTACTGAATATATTGAAGGCAGTAGCAATAATAAAGCGATTGAAATTACAAACTTCACTGGTAGCACGCTTGATTTAAGTCGAGTTAAAATTGTGCTAGCCGATAATGGCAAGCCTTTGTCAACAAGTGGCTTACGTACACAGAGCCTGTCAGGCTTGTTAGTTGATAAAGCAAGTCATGTGATTGTTAATAGTGGTGCGAATGATGAAATAAAAAGCCGCCAAAATAGCACGAGCACAGTGACTTATTTCAATGGTGATGACACCTTAGTCCTTATGGTGGATGATAAAATAACGGATGTGTTTGGTCAGTTGGGCACAGATCCTGGCAGCAGCTGGGGGGCTGGTGATACCTCGACAAAAGATAAAACACTGCGGCGTAAAGTGGGTATTGTTGCAGGTGACGTTAACGGAACTGATGCGTTTGATCCGAGTGTCCAATGGCAAGGTTTTGAAAAAAATGTGGCTGATGGCTTAGGATGTAGTGGGGTAGCTGCATGTAGTGGCAGTGGTACATCACCAATTGAACTTGGTCAATGTGGCGATAGGGCGACGCTGATAAGTGAAATTCAAGGTGCTAAGAGTACCAGTCCACTAGTGAATAAAGGTGTGATTGTTGAAGGCATTGTGGTGGCAAGTTACCAAGGTGCAGGTCAACATGGTGGCTTCTTTTTACAAGAAGAAGATAAGCAAAAAGACAAAAGTGACGCAACTTCTGAAGGTATATTTGTCGCGCATACCGCCACGCAAGTGACTCCTGGGCAGCAGATCAGGTTTACGGCTAAAGTAGCGGAAAAATATGATCTCACTCAATTAGTTGAGGTAGGAAATATTACGACTTGTGCTACCAATGCGCTAGCGATGGTAACGCCTACGGCCGTAAATTTACCGTTTGCTGAAAATTTTGATCAAGAGTCTCTAGAAGGCATGTGGGTGACGTTACCCCAGAAGCTCCATGTTACTTTGAGCCATAATTTCACCAGATATGGAGAGGTATTATTATCTAAAGGCCTGCGGATACAACCGACGAATAAGTTCCCGAAAAATGACCCTAAGCGTCAAGCGCTTGCCGATTTAAACGCCCGAAATGTACTCTTAGTTGATGATGATTCTACACAACAAAATCCGGAAAGTATCAGTTATTATCCAGAGTTTAGTGCAGACAAACCGCTTCGTTCAGGGGCAAATGTAGCCGGTATCAGCGGTGTTATCCATTATGGGTTCGGAAAATATAAACTATTGCCGAACAGCGTACCAAAATTTGAAAATGTGAATGCACGACGTAGTAAACCGTTTGACCGTAAATCATCAGAGCATATTCGTGTCGCAAGTTTTAATGTTTTGAATTACTTCCTTGACTTTAAAGGTCGAGGTGCAAGTAATGAGAAAGAGTTTAAGCGCCAGCGAAGTAAGATTATTCGTGCTATTACAGCAATGGATGCCGATGTTGTCGGGTTAATGGAAATTGAAAACAGTGGGTATGGCAGCAACAGTGCAATTCAAAATCTGATTGACGGATTAAATGAGCGAGACAAACAACACACATGGCGTTTCATTAACCCTAAATTAGAAAAGGTTGGCTCTGATGCGGTAACCGTTGGGCTTATTTACCGAAGTGATAGAGTCCTTCCTGTTGGTATACCAGAGGTCGTAACAGATGCCCCTTTTGATGAACAAACCAAAGCACATCGCCCACCTATGATGCAAAGTTTCAAACCGCTTAACGGTGGCAAAGAAATCAAAGTAATTGTGAATCATTTCCGCTCTAAAGGAGGATCTTGTGGTGCTGACATGGACGATGATGTGCAAGGGGCGTGCAATGGTCAACGAGTGTTGGCATCAAAAACACTATTGAAACGGCTTGGAAAAGAGGTCAAACCTAGTACACCAGATGCTTCTATCGCTATGGTGCAACGATTGGCAATACAGACTGTTGATGAGCCAATATACGCAATCTTAGGGGATTTTAATGCATACGCATATGAAGACCCAATGATGGCATTTTATGATGCAGGTTTTGCTAATTTAAGTGTTGAGAAAGAAACAGGCAATAATTATTCATATTATTATGGTGGTATTGCAGGCAGTTTAGATCACTTATTAACTGCAAATACAACACTTAATAGTGTGGCACAAGTGATGCACTGGCATATCAATGCTGATGAAGCGACCGCTCTTGATTATAACACTGAAAATAAAACGGATGCCCAGCAAACAAAGTGGTTTGCTGAAACACCTTATCGCTCATCGGATCATGATCCTGTTATTGCAGACTTTGATTTAGCCGCGGTTGTGTTACCGGTAAATCAAGCACCGATAGCAAACGATGATAAAACATCTATAAAGCAAGGGGAAACGGCGAGTGTTAATGTACTCGAAAATGATATAGACCCGGATTCGGATGTATTAAGAGTGACTTCGGCAACGCTTGTATCGGGTTCTGGCAGTGTGAGTTTCTCTGGGCCGGTTGTTTCATTTATCCCGATTGATAACTTTCTAGGTGAAGCCGTTATTAACTATAGTATTGGTGATAGTAATGGCGCAATTTCAACGGCGACTCTAACAGTAACTGTTTTAGCAAAAAATGCACCGCCAGTTGCCAATGATGACAATGCAAGTACCTTAGAAGATCAGCATGTTATATTATCTGTTTTGGATAATGATCAGGACGAAGCGAAGGCGTTATTGCAAATTACCGGTGTCAATGTATTGTCAGGAAAAGGAGTCGCAACTCATTCAAAAACAGCAATTACCTTTACACCAGAAAACAACTTCCATGGTGAAGTGCGACTTAGCTATGATGTACAGGATGTTGAAGGAGCCTCTGCGACGGGGAGTGTGACGATAAATGTTGCGGCTGTGAATGATGCCCCAACTGCAAATGATGATATTGCAACAGCATCAGCACGTAAGGAAACTGAAATTGATGTATTGGCAAATGATGTTGATGTGGATGGAGATGCGTTAACGATTACTTCAGTAATCGCTGATACCGGTACTGTGCGTATTGAAGGCAGCAAGCTAATTTATCAAGCGAGCGCATTGAATACGGGATCCGCGACTATTCGTTATGATATTTCGGATGGGACCGAGTCAGCGTCTGCAAATGTTAAAGTGACTATTAGCACGCTCAATATAGCGCCGATTGCTCATAACGACGTGGCGACGCTTAATTTGGGCGAGCAGTCAATTTCTGTTTCTGTACTTGCTAATGATACCGATGCGGATGGTGATACGCTGACAATTGCAGAAGTGCGCACAGATGTGGGTACGGCTGTGATAGAGAATAACCACATCTTGTTTACAAAAACCGACTCGTTTAATGGTACCGCACAAGTAAGTTATGT
The DNA here is from genome assembly GCF_018100885.1 of Pseudoalteromonas sp. MMG013. Lineage (NCBI taxonomy): Bacteria > Pseudomonadati > Pseudomonadota > Gammaproteobacteria > Alteromonadales > Pseudoalteromonadaceae > Pseudoalteromonas > Pseudoalteromonas sp. MMG013. The sequence continues at coordinate 46,008 of NZ_JAGJEE010000034.1, forward strand.
TGTGTCTGATGGGTTTGGTGGTCAAGATAGCGCCATTTTGGAAATCACGCTAGTTCAGGACTTAACCCCAACAATTATAGTCCCTGCCCCCATGACAGTGAATGCTGTAGGGCAATTTACAGAAGTTGACACTGGGGTTGCAACTGCAGTTAACTCAAGCGGTGAGGCAATAGGAGTGCAGCGCCTCGATAGTCACTTTTTACGTTCAGGTGCAAATCAAATAAAATGGCAAGCATGTGACGCTGACAATGTCTGTTCTGAGGCGGTGCAACATGTGAATGTGAGGCCATTGTTGAGCTTTGCGTCACCAAGTCAGGTAACACTTGAGGGGACAAAGGCTGTGATCCCTGTGTTATTGAGTGGTACACATTTTGAGTATCCAGTCACGGTTAGCTACACATTGACAGGTACTGCTAACGAGGATGATTTTAATACAGTTGCGACTGAGGTCATTATTACTCAGGGCACGCAAGTTGATATTGAAATAGATGTATTACCTGACGAATTGGTTGATACTGATGAAACCATTGTTATTACACTCGATGCCGAAAATGCGAATCTAGGTGCGCAAATAGCACATACAATTTCAATTTCAGAGTCAAACCTTTCGCCTGTTGTGACTTTGAGTATGGTGCAAGCAACGCAATCGCGTACAGTGATGTCTCAGCAGGATGGTATTATTCGCGTTCAAGCACTTGTAAAAGATCAAAACCCTGACGATACCCATACTATTACTTGGAGTCTATCGGGTGGATTAGCGGGCGATACCTCTGTCCTTAATGAAGTCAGCATTGATCCTACATCAGTTCAGCCTGGTACCTATCAAGTAGATGCGGTTGTAACGGATAATGGTGGATTGTCTGATACACAAAGTGTGTATTTTAAAGTTGTTGCTGCAGCGCCTGCACTTGATGCGTCGAAAGACTCTGATGGTGATATGATCAATGATGCGCTGGAAGGGTTTGCAGATGATGACCGAGATGGCATTCCTAATTATCTAGATCCGATTGATGCTCCGTGTAATGTTTTACCAACGAACACAAGTGACTGGCAAGCGGGTTTAATCGAAGTGGAAGCTGGAGTATGCATCTCTTTGGGAAGCGTCAGCCTTGGTAGCGCCAGTGCCGCGTTAACGGATGAGCAAATTCAAAATAGTCCACAAATATCCATTGATGAAACGATGGTTAATCATGGCGGAATTTTCGACTTTGTGGCAAATATTGCTTCTGGCATGCAGCAAGTTAAAATCGTGCTACCTTTACAGTCGGCTATCCCGGCCAATGCGCAATATCGAAAATTCTTACCTGAACAAGAGTGGATTACCTTTGTATCTGAAAGGGGGAACGAACTGCACTCGGCACAAGGTCAGCAAGGGTATTGTCCAGCAGTTAACGATGGCAGTTGGCAGCCTGGGTTAGTTGAAGGCGCTTGGTGTGTGCGTTTAACTTTGGTAGATGGCGGTCAATATGATGCTGATGGTGTTGTGAATGGTAAAGTTGTCGACCCAGGAGGTGTTGGGGTTGTATTGAACAACAACGCAGCTCCTGTCGCTATAGATGACAAGGCTGACGTAAAGGTTAACGAGCATACAAATATTATGGTACTGAGCAATGACACAGATATCGACAATGATGTATTAACTGTCATTAGTGCCAGTGCAAAACTTGGCACTGTTCATATTAATAGTGATTCAAGTCTTCAGTATCAAAGCGCACCTGATTTTATCGGCAATGATACAATTTCTTATACGGTAAGTGATGGACAAGGTGCGATTGCAAGTGCACAGGTGCTGGTAACCGTGATCGCTGAGACGCTTTCGCAGAATCATGCCCCAACGGCTGTGAATGATAGTATTACAGTGTTTAATGATGAAATTTCAACCATTGACGTACTGCTAAATGATACTGATGTAGATGGAGATCGGTTAGTGCTGAGCAGTGCTAAGACGGGTACGGGTTATGTCTCTATTGTGGCCAATAAACTGCGCTATCAGCCCATTGCTGGTGGTGCGGGGCAAGTACTCATTAGCTACGTTGTCGCGGACTCCCTTGGTGCGCAAAGTACAGGTAGTGTTGCTGTTTTGGTAAAAAGTAGACCAATTGAGTTACCTGTAACGGGACAAGTAAAATCAACAGCCAGCAGCGGATCTACACCACTGTTAATTTTGATATTACTGTTTCCTGCATTATTACGACGAAGAACTAAGTAACGAAGAACCAAGTAACATCGTAATATAGGCAACTGCATAAATTAAAAAACCCTTGCTAGGTAACCCTAGTAAGGGTTTTTTTATCGCTAATTTATGATTGCAATTGGTTGTTGCATTGAGTAATGATGGAGATAACAAAAATAAGTTTTCAGAATTAAATACCTAACTTCAGGTTTGGATAAGGGTTTTGGCATAGGAAATATTTTGTAAACAAACTTACGTACAATCCAATGATGATATTTTGTTCAATATCAAGGCGCTTTTATTCAGTAATAGCGGGCTATTACAAATGAAAGCAATGCCGAGAGTGAGAAAAATAGCTTTATTGGGCAAATTCGCTTATCCAGAGCTGAGGTTACTAACACGGGTGTACCGTGCATTGATGGGATAAAGTGAAAAACTTGAAATGTTATAATGTAGCGATTAATATGTCGCGATAATATAACATAGCAGTAATTATACAATGAAAAAACGGTTACCCTCTCTTATCGTAAGCATGCTTGTTTCTGGCGTGGCGTTTGCAGAAAATGAGACCCAGTCAATGGAGTTGATTGAAGTCATAAGTAAGAAACAAGCGTACCGTGGCAACGTGGATATTGCGCAGTTACCTCAATCAGTGTCAGTGGTCACCTCTGAGCAATTAGACTCTCTCGGCATTAATAACTTTCAGCGTGCGCTTAATCAGGTGAGTGCTATTTCGACACAAAATAACTTTGGTGGCTTATGGGAAAGTTTCGCAATACGAGGCTTTGCTGGCGATGAAAATTTACCATCGGCTTATTTAATTAATGGTTTCAGTGCGGGTCGCGGCTATAGTGGTTTACGTGATGTGTCAAACATACAAGCGATTGAGGTGTTAAAAGGCCCTGGCTCTGCGTTATACGGTAGAAGTGAGCCTGGAGGCACAATTAACGTGATCACAAAGAAGCCATTATTTGATCAAAGTGGCTATGTACAGTTGTCACTGGGTGAGCATGATTATCAACGTCTCGAAGGTGATTATACAAATGGGGTTAATGATAAAACGGCATTCAGAGTAAATGGTGCATTTGAAAAATCAGATAGCTATCGAGATACGATTACCACTGAGAAGGTGGCACTAACACCGTCTTTTTTAATTAAGGTCAGTGAAGGTACACAACTGACTTATGAACTGGAGTATACAAATCAAGCCATTCCTTTTGACCGTGGTATACCTGTTCTTCCTGATTTAGACCTCCCGTCGAGCCGGTTTTTGGGTGAGCCACATGATGGGGCAATGAATGTTGATGCCATTGGTCATCAATTAGAAATATCACACCAGGTTAATGCAGTTTGGACAGCCAATGCCGGTGTAGGTATAAGAGAGTCGTCTTTAGAGGGATACTCATCAGATACTGAGTTGTCTCCTGGTAGACAGCTACTCTATGTCGATGGTCAAACGGTTAATCGACAGCGCAGATATCGAGATTATGATGCGACTGACCTTTCAGCCCGTGCGGAACTAAGTGGTGCTTTGACAGTGTTAGGTTATACCCATAACTTAATGTTTGGTGCAGATGTATATGACTATGAGCTCGAGACACACCAGCAACGATATAGAGTGGCATGGGGTTCTGGAGAAACTACATATAGTGTGAATGTGTTTAACCCAGTCTATGGTCAAGTGGCGCCGGAGCTAGCTGCAACGGTCAATTATGTAGAGCAGCAAGATGCATGGGGGGTATACTTTCAAGATCAAGTGAATATGACGGACAAACTTCAGGTATTACTGGGTGCTCGATTTGACCGATTTAAACAAACCGTTGAAAACCACTTAGCGAGTACGCACAGTGAACACACTGAATCTGAGTTTAGTCCAAGAGTTGGGGCCGTCTATAGCGCATTCAATAACCTCGATGTATATGCGAGTTACTCGTCAGGGTTTAGGCCTAACTCAGGTGCTGACTATTTAGGCAATACATTTGCACCAGAAAAAAGTCGATCTTTTGAAACAGGCATTAAGTGGCTAAAAAACGATAAAGATGTTGAGCTGACGCTGGCACTTTTTCGGGCGACAAAATCGAATATTCTAACGGCCGATCCGGTAAATTCAGGTTTTAGTGCCGCCTTAGGTGAAGCGCAAAGTCGTGGTGTCGAGTTAGATTTTATTTGGAAATTGACGAACAATACAGAGCTCACGAGTAGTTACGCTTATGTTGATGCGCATACGGTAAACGATATGGTGAATACTGATTGGGGAGTGAGTATTCCAGCCGACAGTCAACTTATTAATGTGCCTCAGCATAGCTACAACATGATATTGCGTCACTACACGCAGTTTGCAGGTTATGGTGTTGATTTTGGTGTGAATGTACAACATGTAGGAAAAAGGTTAGGAGAAACAATTAACCCAGACTATGAATTACCAGCTTACACATTAACCAATCTATTTGCGAATATAACGTTATCAAGTGCGTTTATGTTGCAGCTGAACATCGATAACGCACTGAATAAACACCATTATACCAATTCATATTCAGCGTTGTGGACTATGCCAGGTCAGCCTTCGCAGTTTCGGGCGAGTATAACCTACCAATTCTAAATTATTACAGGATCAGGGCGTACTAATACTGCGCCTTTACAGTTATGACAAACAATACATTAAATAAACGGTTAGTATCGATTGATATACTGCGTGGCTTAGTGATAGTAATTATGTTAATTGATCATGCTCGGGAGCGGTTCTTTTTACATCACCAAGTGGCTGATCCGATGGATATTCAAACCACGGATCCAACGTTATTTTTTACTCGATTACTCGCACACTTTTGTGCGCCCATTTTTATCTTTCTGACTGGTTTATCAGCATTTTTGTACCAAAACCCCTTTAATCAACCACAGCGAGCCGTGCAGAGCTTTTTGTTAAAGCGCGGTGTGCTATTGATATTACTTGAAATGACAATCATTAACTTTTCGTGGTTTGCTGCCTATAACACATTATATTTGCAGGTTATGTGGGCGATTGGCGTCAGTATGATATCTCTGGCCGTATTGAGTTACCTACCTAGAATATGGTTAATAGGGCTGGGAATCGCAATTGTGTTTGGGCATAACGCGCTCTCACCAGTGACATTTTTACCTGATGAAATGGGCTATACACTTTGGACCATACTCCATGATAGAGGTTATTTGCTAACTGATGGGTTTATAAAAATCAAAGCATCGTATCCAGTGTTGCCTTGGATTGGTGTGATTGTGCTTGGTTATGTATCAGGCCCGTTATTTACTAAATCTGTTGATGTTGCAATGAGGCAAAAAACTTTAATTGCTGGAGGTATTGCGTGTTTGATTTGCCTATGTATTTTAAGGTCACTTAATGTGTATGGGGAAGCAATAGACTGGCAAATACAAGATACCTTGGTGATGTCGGTTATGTCGTTTTTAAATTACACTAAGTACCCACCTTCATTACCTTTTTTACTCTTTACTCTGGGGGGGGGCGCGCTGTTACTTGCATACCTAGAAAATGCACAAAGTAAAGTAAGTGAGGTATTACGTACATTTGGATCTGTGCCATTATTCTTCTATATAGTGCATTTGTATGTATTGTTATTGAGCTATTTTGTGCTATTTAAAATTTTTGGTCCGACGTTACATTTTGGTGCCAATAATACCCCATACTTGGCGTTTCCTAATATCGAGCTGATATGGTTAACTGCCGCGGTTCTTACAGGGTTACTTTACAAGCCATGCAAAGCGTTTGCTAAATTCAAACATCGCAGTGAACTGCGGTGGGTGAAGTATTTATAGACATATTAAAAGTAGAGAGGGCTTTATTGATATGGTCCTCTTTTCCTTTAAGTTGGCAGATGAAGTTCAAACAAATACGTCTCATGCTCATAAGTTTTATTACACCACTGGTGCTTTTCGATTATCGCTTTTGGGATCTGTTGGCTGGTGGTTAAATGGAAACCAAAACGTTGATAAAAGTCTGCCAAGTGAGAGAATGGCAAACAATAAATATGCTCGTACTGCTTCGTATGTTTCAATAGAAAACGCACTATACTTTCTGCGAGTTTACGCCCTCTGAAATGTTCATTCACATACATCCCACCAAGTTCGGCATTGTTACTATCGATACGCTGTAGCCGACCTAACGCTACTTTTTTTCCATCTAAGAGTGCAATCGCAATCACCTCGCCATTAAACTGAGAGGGCCGAAACCCGATCCTCTCATATTGTTTATTGACCCACTCTAATTCATCTAGTTTGGCTCGTCGCACAGTGATATTCATAATGGTGTGCCTTTATATTGGGTTAGTAATGCATAAAAATCGTTCAAAAGGAGCGGTGTTATCTGTTGTTGCGCATTGATGCCGCGACGCTGATTATTACATTGATAATTCAATGTGCTACGGTATGGTTTAGATTATCATTGACTCAGATGGAAAGCTAATATGGCCACCGATAGTATGCACGCGTATATTTTGTACGTGAAAAGTGCATTAATGCGACGCGCTACAGCGGAAAAAGCGCGCGCGAGTGAACGCTACTTTCCAAATGGCGCTGTATGCTTAGGCGTAAATGCTGCAGACATAAAGTATACGATTAATGAGTTTCATCAAGCTTATGCCGATCTTACCGCGAATGACATGTTAGCCATAGTTGAAGCGCTTTTAGCGGATGCAAAGTACAATGAGGAAGTGCTTTGCGCGTTCGGGTTGCTCAATAAATTTGTAAAGCGTCACTATGATGACCGCCTGTTAGATAGGTTTAAATATTGGTTAGAGCATTACGCGAGTAACTGGGCTATGGTCGATGATTTATGCATTAAAACCATTTATTTATTTTTGTTGTCTCGGCCTCACTTGATAGAGCAAACACAGCATTGGGCGCATTCAGAGGTCTGTTGGTGTCGTCGCGCGAGTAATGTGGTTTGGGTAAAGTTCATCGAAAGAAAAATAGGTAAAGAGGTATATCGATTAGACAAAGGGCTAGTGTTTAAAAATTGCGATATCTTGTTAAGTGATCCGGATGAATTCGTGCAAAAAAGCATTGGGTGGTTATTGAAAGTAACGGCAAAATATCACCAAAATGAGGTAATTGGTTATATACAGCGTAATATTACCCAATTCCCTCGTGCAACACTGCGCTATGCAATCGAAAAAATGGACATCAATGTTCGCCAACGACTTTTGTCATGTTAGCGGAGGGCTCACTTTGTACAGAGACCATGAAAGAGTCGAATAGTGTAAAGTGAGACATTTAATCAGGCGTAATTATAGGTCTAAATAGAGCACCAGCATGTCTTTATGTTGGATCCCATTTTCAAAAATGGCTTCTTGATAATGTGTGAGGAAATGGTTTTTTACGACACTGTCGACACGAAACCCCAGTTGCTGGTAGTAACTTAACTGATAACCGAAACTACCAGTACCTAACTCAATGCGCGTCACGTTTTTCGTACGTATCTGTTGCAATGCAAAAGAAAGTAACTCAGAGCCAATCCCTTGTTTTTGATAGTCGGGCTCGACTGATATATTGAACACTTGAGCGGTGCTTTGTGATGTCAGCTTTGCTAAGCAAGCTGCTACCACTTGGCCGCGTTCCTCATAAACAAAGCACCATGAATCATCGCGGTATTTGCGAATGCTTTGTTCACATGGATCAGCTTCTAATAAAAGTGATATAGGTACATCATAGCCAGAAACTTCGCTAAATTTCATGGGATATTTCCTTTGATCAAATCTCACTAAAAATAGTATTGTTAAATTCAGCACTTAAAGCGATGAGTGCTGTGTGTCGTTTTACGCCGTACGTAAATTACATTACCTCAAGCTATGACACATGTACAATAATAGATACCTCATAATGAACTATCATTCCAGCTAGTTAGTAGGTAACCTCAGCTCTGGATAAGCGAATTTGCCCAATAAAGCTATTTTTCTCACTCTCGGCGTTGCTTTCATTTGTAATAGCCCGCTATTACTGCATAAAAGCGCCTTGATATTGAACAAAATATCACCCTTGGATTGTACGTAAGTTTGTTTTCAAAATATTTTCTATTCCAAAACCCTTATCCAAACCTGAGGTTAGATAGTTATAATTTATCCGCTTTGTTTATTGTCTCGATCCTTATTGCGACCGTCACTTATGGCAAATGGTGAGTACTCATCATTGATATTCTGGGCACTTGGTTAACTGGAAGAGAAATAACTCATAAAAATGACAACGGTTTTTTGACATACTGGAGTGTTTTATCTAGCTTACCACGGAGTCAAATTTATGTTTAATTGGACTTGCTTAAACGCCTGCGTAGTGAAGATTACCAACAATACTCATTACTCAAGAAAATGTCAGCATTAAAGCGGCTTCACTCTTTAAATAAGACTGTCGTTTAATATGACATAAATGTTCAGAGAAATTGGGCACAATTGGTCATGGATATTCAAGTTCTACGTGAATAATATCTCGGTAGTGTGTGAATGCATACTACTATGCGTATTTATTGGGTCAGTGCGGAAAATTAAAATGTTATCTGCTGTTACAAATACAGCTGATTTGTAATATCAGGTAGTGCATCGCGTTGATGCACTACCTATAAATCGTGAGTGGTTAATATACAGTAAAGTAGCCTACAGTGACGTCACCTTCATGGTACAGCGCGTTACCTTGATGGTAGTAGACTTTCATGGACAGCTTGGCATAGTCGGTTTGCAAAGACATGCCGCCAGTATCTCTAGGTATAGAATACATACAGTGGGTTTCACTATAAAAATAGTATGGATCACTTGGTTGAACAAAATAGTTGACTTGATTTTCGGAGCAATTTTGCAATACGTAGCCAGCATTGGCCAGCTGTTGTTGGACTGCCCGTACTTGCCGACCATATTCAAGTACCTCGGAAGTACTATTATAGCCTGATGCTAAATCTACATTTGTTGCCATAGACGATAAACTAAACACACAAGCTAAGCTTGTCAACGCTGCAGTAACTAAGTTTTTCACAAAAATATCCTTCTAATTTTCATTGCGTGAAGGCCAGTTAACATTGAAATAATGTTAACTATGGCGCTAAGCATTAGACGATTTAAATATTAAAGTTTTCTTAAATCAGCACCTAAAGTTAAAACTCTAAAATTTGACTTTTGTAATTTTAATTTTGCAAGTGTAAATATTATGATGCTTTTTCACTGTGAACGACTTATGAGCATAAGCTTGTATTTGTCATTATTTATCTGTAGATTCCTTCGCTTTTTTTGGTAATTAGCTACCATAATTTATCTAGTAAGGAGTATATGTGTTGGATGTTTCGGTGTTGCCTATGTTTTTAGGGGCTTGTCTGTTATTGGCAGTATCGCCAGGACCTGATTTGTTATTATTAATGAGTTATTCATCAATTAAGGGGTTTAAAGCGGGCACTGCCATTGCCGGTGGTATATTTTTAGCAGGGTTGCTGCAAAGTGTTTTAGTTGTGGTCGGGTTAGCTAAGCTGTTGCAGCTTGTTCCTGTTTTAGCTGTTATGATTAAGCTTGTTGGCGCGTTGTATTTATTATGGTTAGGGATAAAACTCATTAAAAATTGGCATAATGCTGGAATATCGTGCACAAACGTATCAAAGCATGCTGATAAAAGTATGAGGCAGCTATTTTTACTGGGCATGTTAAATAATCTATTGAACCCTAAAGCGCTGTTATTTTTTGCCTTATTTTTACCTCAATTCATCAATGCTCAAGCACCGATATTGACGCAAATTATGTTATTAGGTGTATTACTTAGTATGGTTGCGTTAATGATTAACGTAATGGTGAGCTGGGTGGTGAGTATAGCCACTAATCAATTTACAGCGAAGATAAAGCCAGGGCGTTATGTTGATGGTATTTTGGGTATATTGTTTGTTGGTTTGGCTGCTCGACTTGCTTTGAGTAAATAAATAATGGCAGTGTGCTGCAACTGGCAAGGGGCTTTACAGTATGGTTATTAGTTTGGGGAATCAAAATCTCATTGATAACCAACTATGGCAGGTTTATTGTGATATTTACTTTTCTGGCTATTTGAGAAGGCAGCCTTTATCACATTCACTCAATAATAAAAAAGGGGCTGTTATCAGTATTTGGGATCCGTTGGGGGGCATTTTTACCAACTAAAAAACAATCAATTAGGACGGGCTAAACGAACGTTATTGAGACATGTTAATCACGCACATTTTTTGCTGTGGGGTTGCTCTAAAGATTTCACTTATAGAGAGTTAAGTGTGTTTATAGAGGTTAATCAAAACGAAGCTCAACGGTTTGCAAAGTTAGCGCAACAATTGGCGTACTATTATATTGAAGATGGTATGCTGGTACTAAAAAGTACTTATCAAGTAAATACCCAGCAGGAGTTGGGGAAATTATCGAAACACATACTAACAAGACCGAATTCATTAGGTTTATCTAATTTAACCTCAGGTTTGGATAAGGGTTTTGGAATAGAAA
>NZ_JAGJEE010000035.1:0-56537 GCF_018100885.1 Pseudoalteromonas sp. MMG013
CGAATTTAACATTAGCTGAGCCTTAAACTAACTGGACGAATGAGCCATCCCCTTGAGTAGCGTCAGATTAAGGTTAACCGATGAATGTCTAGTGGCCCTAAACAATAAGCCGTATCGACTGCTTTAGGCTGCGATGAGATCGCAATAAGAGACCCTCAATATGTGTTTGCCGTAAACGATTTTAACGGCTCACCGACATAGCGAAGTTGAATAGATTTAAGAATTTCCGATACAAATTAGCTGCTTTAAAGCAGCTAAAAAGAATCGTTATGCTTACTTGACCCAAGAAGGTTCATATGTGTTAGGTATACTTTTCCCAACAGCTATTACTTGCAATTTTTTGAGTGTGACAAGGATTATTCTTAATGAACTCTATTGTTTCAACTTTGGATTCAGGGAGAACGGGATCTGAATGATAACCGCTGCCACAGTACCTGAAGCCAGCCTCCCAAAGTAACCTTGCCGAATGCCACTTATTTTTATTAGGCTGTTTTGGTGCACGGAAATTTCGACCTAAAAAAGCCATCCTGCGACCACAATTAGGGCAATTATGTACGAGTTCTGAATCAGTTTGCCAAGCATTACCCATATTTGACTCTTCAGTTGCACGTCTTTTGAATGCCACTCTACAATCAAAACATGCAAATTTGTGCAGCAATTCCATGTATACCTAACAACTTATTAGCATAAATACCGATAAACACTCTGCCTTTATTTCATGCAGAGAAAATCAGAACTGCTAATTAATTTAATATATATTAGTAACTTAACACTTTTCCTTCAACACAACAATCATCTTTTCACACCTCATGAACCCGATAATTGACTTAACCGAGAACATATTTGACTCGTTATGTAAAATCCAAAAATTAAAAAATATAATAAATTCAACACTATTAAGACTTTACTTTTAGTTAACCGAGCGTAATCTCACTTTACATAACGAGAAGGAAAGCTGTAATGATTGAATAACCCTCTCCTTTCAGACCTCAAAAAATCACAGAGTAATTGCTTACCCTGTGATTGCCGTTTTGAGCCCAGAACTGGATACATATATAAAAGTTCAGCTCTGCTTACTCATGCTATTTACTTACTCACGCTATTTATTAACTGTTAACTGATAGCTTCCTGCGCCTGAATACGAATACACCAATATGCGGTAATAACCGCTGGCGGCATTGTAATTAATTGATTCCTGCGATGTCGGCGTTTCAGATATCGCGACTTGCTGCCAGCTGCCATTGGTCCATTTTTCAAGTTTTAAATCAAAGTCGGCGTTACTTGGGCCGGCAAGTTGTAAGCTGATGGTGCCTCCCGCATATTGAAACCAGCGGCCATCAGGGTGAACGTGCTGTTCTTTGTTTGCCAGCGTGCCTGTATACACATCACCCGTTGGGGGCGGTGTGCCTGTAACAAGCTCAAATGACATGGTGGCCGCAGCGTCTGAAATATTCTTAATCGACAAGCCAGAATCTTGGCCATTCCACCACAGTGCATTGGTGCCTTTATTGGTTAATGCATTGGGTAAAGTACTTGAAAACTCTCCTGCGGCTTTAAATAAGTCGCTATTATCACCGCGGTTAATGTTGTTTTCTGGATCTCGATTCGCGTCGGCGTGTTCCATTTGAATGTATGGTCGCCACTCATTCGAGTTACTACCTGCATTGTCTACGTGCCAAATTGCAAGCCCTGAGTCTAACTGCTCTGAATTTTGTCCTGCGCGATGAACCGCTTCAATGTAAAACGCTTCGTTTCGATTGGCTGGGTTGGTCCACTTATACGATGTGTTACTTGCCGACGTATGCGTTAACACCCCTTTAGGTGCATTGCTATTTATGGCAGGGTTTAGCTCTGTGACTGCATCCCACCCAGCAAGGTTGCGAAAGTGTGCCACCGGTGGCGTGGGTTTAAACTTATTGGTCGTGCCGATTGCGCCATAGCCCATCACGCCAAAGCTTGCGACAGAGCCTTCTGAGCTGCCATCATAGTCATACAAGTCAGGCCAATTGGTGATCAAGTGCCCTGATTCATGTACAAAGGTGCCAATCGCTAAGCTATCACGCATATCGGTGATCTGGTATCGGTCGGTACATACGCCGTCAGCACAAAATTGGGGGCTCAACCGTGCCATGTGTGGCCACAGCCCTTTTGACCAACTGCTGTCAGAATTACCCGCGTAAAAAATGTTTAAACCTTTTATTTGCTTACTGCTGTTGGTTGATAGCGTCGAAAAGTCAAAGCCTTGCTGTATTTCTAGCCAGTCTAAGGCTTCTTTTATCAGCTCTTGTGAGCGCACGGTAGAGCTATAACGGCTGTCGGCATAGTACGATTTGTTCTTTTTCGCGGTGTAGTACTGCGTAACGGTATTGGTATAATCTAACTTGCCCCCAGAGACCGACCTAAAGTACCCGCGTACCGACTGCGCATTACCAAATTCGGTGTAATTTACGTCATTTAAAAAAGACTCAATTTGGCTTTTATTGATGGTGCCTCGCTGATCAGGAAAATCAATAATGATGGTCAGGCCTTTTACATTACCCGCCGCCTCTTCGAGCGTAGTGACTTGATTTACATAGTGCGTTACATGAGGTTGGGTTTGATTGTTAACTAAAGTATGGCTGTGTAATTGTTCGGTACTTAACAACATGGCTTGCTGCGCTTGTGCTACTTTTGCACTGACAGCGGCGGGTGTTAATGTTTTCACATTTTGCACATGTTGTTGTGACGTGCTTTTTTGTGAAACGCTATCGCCTGATCCATTTTGCTGCCATTTATTCGCGGTGTCCGCCTTGGCTAACACCCCAGTCGAAATAAGCTCAGCCCCATCACTTGATACCTCAGCATAAGCTAAGCCATTTAATTGATTATCAAATATGACTAATCGCCCATCAAGTGTACGCTGATAAGCAAAGTAGTCGTTACCATCTAAGGAGATTGTCAGTACTTCTCCATTTGGCTGTGTATAATGATATTGTGCATTGTCATAGGGTATTGCCGCATTAGCAATCGTGCTCACTAAGGCTAATTTAGCCAAAAGTAATGTGTTAAACCGATACATGTTTGTTCCTCAAATAAGTTCAAGAAACATACAATTAACATTTAAAGAATAAAAAATCAACAATGCATTTAACAAATTAGGGGGGTTATTTATTCAATACGTTGATCAGTTCAGTACGTAGCGCCATTGATTGTACGGGGCTCATAGCAGCCAACCTGCCTTGCGCATCATTTGGAATATGAGTATGCTGGTCATCATTGTTAAAAATATAGTAATCAAATACGCTTTGCCAAGCCGCTTTTTCATGTGCAGGTAATTGTGCCAATGATAATAACGCATGATTTAACACATCATTGGGCATACCCAAATGTCGTGGGGCATCTCGCTATCAGCTGCGTTCATGTTATCTGAGCCTGAGGCTGCGAGGTTTAACTTATCTGCGGTGAAGATCATCATAACATTCCCAACATGGTGAACAGATGATGGTGCGATTTACCAATGTGATAATGTCCGTATCGCCTCGCAATAACGCACTCTGTCTGTGCAGTTCAAAATAAAACTCAAAAAATCAGAACCTTAAGAAAATAAACTTCTATTATGACAAGATAACACCCGTTATATATTTCAAAATACAATAAGATATAACTAAAAATATAAATTGAGTGATCTAGATAGAATAATCATCTACTTAACCCTACTTAGACACGATCTTATATTAATTTTTCATGACTGAATATTTGACTTAAATTTAAATACCATTGATATTTAGATCGTTCCAAAAGCAAACAATAAATAATCTACTTTATATTTTTATGGGTTACTAGCGTAGCCAAATATATCAAAAAATAAAAAGTGGAACGATACAACAAGTAAAGGGTATTATGATGATAAAACTTCACCAAGGTTATAAAAAGAAATACTTATTCTTAGCTATGTTAACTTGCACGAGCACAGGCTCATTCGCAACCACAGCTGCTAATGAAGACATTACACAACCCAATGCTGCAGCTATTACAGCATCGGCCCAAAATGGTACATATGAGTCGGCATATCATGCTTTTGATAACGATCAATATAGTAAATGGCTTACTTTTGACCCTCAGGGTTGGCTCAAATATACATTTTCAAAGGGTATGGTCATACAAGGTTACAGTATTACGTCAGCCAATGATGTACCAAGTAGAGACCCAAAAAGCTGGGTATTACAAGGCTCGAATGATGGGGTTAATTGGACATCTTTGAATGCCCAAAATGGTCAGAGTTTTAGTAGCCGCCATCAAACAAAAGAGTATAACTTCTTTAATAGTCAGCCATTTAACCAAATACGCTTAAATATTCAAAATAATAATGGTGCAGCTATTTTGCAATTAGCCGAGGTTCAGTTATTTGGCTACGCAAGTGGTGACAATGGTACAAACCCTCTGCCGGTCAATGAGCAACACAGGCTAACAACCGGACAATGGCAGCATTTTGGTCCGTATAATGTGGCCAATGAAGTCATCGCAACCACCTCAGGTACTGGCGATGCTGACTTATATTTAAATGTCGGTGCAGTCGCGACAACGAGTCAGCATATCTGCCAAAGTACTTCTCCTACAGCAAATGAACAATGCAGCGCCACCAGCAACGACTTATATGTTTCAGTGTATGGGTATTCAAATACGCAATTTAATATCACCATTGCAGAAAATGTGCCGACCGATCCGGGTAACGGACAATGGAAAAAGCCAGTGGTCGATTTTGTCGACCTAAACCCTGAAACGCAAGGATCGCAATTGCTTAAACGCATCATTCAAGACCCTGCGGCACATATGGCACAACGTTGCATCGACGTTGCAAAAGTTTTATATAAAGACGCGATAGAATCTAACCGCTTTAAAAAGCTCCGCTTTGAATTGCGTGCTAAAGATCATTGGGGCAAAGAATTCGTTGCGTATAAAATGGGGGAAGATGGATCAGGTGAGATGACCATTGTAGTGAGTACCACACATTTAGAAAAACTCTATCGTGAAGGCGGCAACTCAGATGCGGCTATTGCTGATGAAATTGATGGCATTTTATTTCATGAGGTGACCCATGGCTATAACAACTCCCCTTTAACGCATGATTCTTATGGTGATGGTCAAGCCTATTGGGCATTTACTGAAGGCTTAGCGGATGGTGTCCGCATTGGTGCTGGATTTCATAAAACCCGCCAACCTAATGTGAATGACCCCAAAAAATGGCTTGGTGGCTACACCACTACTGGCTTCTTTTTCCATTACGTGCAAAGCCGCCTCGATAATCAATTTATCTACAAATTTAACAAAGCCGCGAAAGACATGGGTAACTATACATGGTCATTTGACGCAGCATTCAGACAGACACTAGGTCGCGGAGTTGAAGATGTATGGAATGAATACGTTACATTCATAAATAACGGCGGACAACTAGAGTATTAGTCAGTGTAAATAACGGCGCAATAAAGCGAGTGTATTACGCTCGCTTTACGCAACGCCCTTACATTCATTGACTGCCGCTCTCATTTGAAATCAATAAAAATCAATCAAGTACAAATACACTCAAAGCCGTAAAGAAAAAACCACATTACCGACACACCTGAAACAGCTGTTGATTGAAATCTTCCAAAGCCGGTTGTGCAGCGCTAATCACATGTTTCGCATTTTTAATCGTGAGTTGTGTGCTCGTTGTGTTCACAACCGCTGAAAAAATGGGAAGTGTTCCCCAGCGCTCACATAACGCGGGGCTTTTTTTACAACCCTGCACCAGTGCGCGCTCTGCTTTGTTTATATCGTCATTAAGCATAAAGTAACTGCCAAGGATCAAATCTGATAATGCAATTTCATCATTAGGCAGTGCCAGCGCCAAAGGTTCATACTTGAGCAAATATTGTATGCGCTCATCTTGGTTATCAAAGGCTAATTGTGATTCAATCACGGCATTGGCTAACTTTATCACTGCATCTTGACTGAAGCTTGATGTCGCCTTAGTCATCAAGGATTGCGCTTGTTCTGCGTGATGTTTTTGTCCTATTGAGAGTTCAATGACCGCACTTAAAAATAGTGGTTCAAATAAACCGTTGTTTCCCAGCACACTAGAAGCATACCCTTGATACCAATTCGAATAAGTCGCTAATGTGTCAGCTGTCGCATAGTTTGCAAATGTCAGCCACGGAATACGCCAATCTCTCGCATTCACTTCATTTAACTGTGTCATCCAGCGCTCACTCCAGCGTACATCCCCTAAGGCGGAGTTCAGCATTGCTGCTGAACCGGTGAGATCATCATTGCAAGTGAGTTGATCTTGAAAACGAGTGAGTAGTGACATAGCGAGTTCAAATTTGCCATGCATGACATACCAATTGAAAAATATGTAATCGATATTGTTTGATAAATAACTTTTACTTTCTAACCACCCACTATACTGGCTCATTTGTGTATTTTGTTTGCTATACAATAGTTCTTGAAAATAAAAATAAGCATTATCTTCAAAACTTTGTTCGTGTCTAAAGACTTTTTCAAAATGGTGTAATGCGCGTTTATCTTCCCCTAACTCAAGATGAAATAGGCCTTGAATATACGTGAGAAAATGATCTTGTTCTAACTTTTCAACAAGCTGAAATGCAATATTTATTGCGCCTTGCTCAGCCAAATATAGCGCCGCGGATATGATCGAATAATTGCTTTGATGATACCGTGCAAGTAGATAATTTACGCCGGATAACAGGCGTTCATTATCAAAGTGATCTATTTGATAAAATGCCAGCAAGGTGTCGATAAACGCAAGTTTTGCTCTTTTTTGTTGCTCGTTTAAGCTATTCTCTTCAATTTCATCAAACAGTTTTTGTTTCGCCATTTCTAGCTGCTCACTGTTAGACAAAGATGCCAATGCTTTTAACTGTGTATTAGCCCTAACAAGTTCTGCAATGCCTGAATTACCCTGCTTCAACATCGGTGTCGTAACACGGCTTACTAAATTTGAAACAACTGCCTGATCAAGCTTCTCTAATGGTTGCATTTCAATATGAACTAAACGGGATGGTAACCCCATAAAAACCAGCCCCAACATCGCGTTTTTATCAGATATATACTCCAACACAATTTTTGTATCGCTACCGAGGCCGTTGATAGTCTCCAGCATATTACTATGTTCAGCGCGCTGAACTTGTGTGATGTGCAACGTTTTAGATAGATTGTCTACAAACTGACTAAACACCTCATTATTTTGTCCAGAAAACGGGTTAATAACCACTAAGTGTGCCGGTGTGTTCACCTTGAGTGCAATTTGGCTTTGGGTCTGATTAAAATATAACCATGTATAACGTGTCAGCACCATCACCGCCAAAAGCGTTACTAAAATCCCGCCTATCAACACAAATCGATTTTTTTCTCGCTCAGTTCTCGGCGCGACCGAGCGTGATACTTGTTTACTGTCATGTTGGGTTACCGGTGCGATAAGTTGATAGCCAAATCGAGGAACTGTCTTAATGTAGTCTTGTTCGTTTCCATCTTCGAGTGCCAGCCGAAGGTTACGAATGGTTTGATAAACCAAGTTATCAGTGGTAAATTCCGTTTGCCAAACCTGTTCCTTAATAGTCGCAATAGAGACCACTTTATCTTCATGTGAAATAAATAACTGTAAAAGCTTAAATGCTGTTGGACTTAACTCAACGTGTTTATCATTATTTCGAATACAGAATGTCCGTTCGTCTAATACCCACTGTCCAACCTTGAATTGCAAACTTTGCATCCTCTATTCCATTTTCTATATTCTTGCCACTAAAGCCTGTAACCAATTATAGCTGTGTCTTCTGGCCTGCAACATAAACCTTTTAAATTCGAGCTAAGGTTTATAACACAACTTTTTTTGACTATACACCTCTGCACGACAGTCTGAGTACTACTCAGACCAGCATATAAAATAGCGAGCTAAAAGAAACCGTAAATGCCGTAGTGAAGGTTACAAAAACCTCGATGATTTCTCGGAAAAAAAGCAACTTAAAAAGTCAGCCCCTTTATTTGCACAACCGTAAGAATCTCGTTAAGAAAAATTATAAGCATATACTTCAATAAATTAAAAAACGAAAACCAGTATTAAAAGGCATAAAAATAACTACTAAGAACTATTCAGAGTAAACAAAGCCAATACAGTGATAGTGTGCCCTCTTCTCAATAACGGATTGCTTACGGTTAAGTGTTTACTATCAGGTAATACCATCAGCAACATCACATGTTAGGAGTTTATACGAAATGATCAGTTCTCGCGTTTTATCTATTGCTTTACTCAGCTTAGTCAATTTGGGCTGCTCTGGTGATAATGACACAACGCCAACACAAGACAGTGGTTCAATCGCCGCGCTCATGCAAAATAGTGAAAATACAAAAACCACTAAATTCAACATTAATATTGAATTCGACAATGACGCTATATCCGCTGCCCCACAATCACTCAGCTTGAGTATAGGAGAGGTAGGTGACTTTACGCTGAATGCGCAATCTGGATACCGAGTCACCGATATCAAGGGCTGTGATGCCTCGTTTGACAAACATACACAAAAAATCCAAGTGATTGGCGGCAGTAAAGTTTGTACAATTTACGTCACGAGCAAAACAAATAGTAACTTGCTACCGATCACAAGCTCAGTCGAAGGGTATGGAAGGTTTATATCATTACCAAAGAGAGTCGAGCAAGGTAGCGACTTTAATATTGTAACCAAACCCCATACTGACCAAGTCCTCGACAGTATTCAAGGGTGCGGTGTCAAAAAAACATCTGGTGTATGGTCTGTAAAAAATGCCCAATCTCCCTGTCATATTACAGCTAAATTTAAATCTCAGTTCGACACCCCCAAAGCATTTTCCCACACCATTAGATTACCTATCGTGGTTCATGTCCTAGAAAATGAGAATTTCACTATCGATGATATTCAAATTGAAACCCAAATTGAATTGCTTAACTTACATTTCAGATCATCAGATTTGCTCGAAACTCTAAATATGTTAAGTGGTACAGCGAGGGTCGCTGTTGAGCATATCCCTTATATTGCAGATGTGGGCATTCAGTTTTACTTAGCGACACAGCAACCCAGTGGCGAAACATTTACGGGAATAAATCGTATAGCCGATCAGGGACATATAAGCACCGCAAGCATGCTAGGCTCGCTGTACCAACCGCATAAATACATCAATATTTGGGTTGGAGAAAAACCGTCTGAGCAGTCTCAGTACAGTATCACGTATCCCGCTGGAACATCAGTCGCCCCTGGGATCAGTCTTGATTATCGTGCTGTTGCAGACTATTCAAGTCGTACTTATGATCCTAAGCTAAATAAAACACTGACCCATCAACTTGGACATTTTCTAGGCTTAGTTGGCCACATAGCCGATGGCCCCAAAGGGAGTCACCATACACTATCGTGCGACGGCGTGATAAAACAAAGTCCAAGCTGCATTAATCAAGACCTACTCTTCAACTATATGCGTCACAACAATATAGCTGATGAGGACAAAAGGATGTTTTCATTGAGCCAAGCGCAAGTAATGCGCAACTGGGTAACAGCAGGCCCACTAAAACCACTCTATGATAATAATATTGACCAACAGTGATCCCATTTAGCCCTTGTTTTGCAAGGGCTGTCTAATTTTGTGAAAACCTATTTGTTAGGTCAACTCAATTAACATCACCCAAGCACCGGTGGCTTTGTTCAGCGATAAAACCATCCGTTACTTTTGACACCAATCGCATTCAGTTAGAATGATTAATCTGTTTGGCCACTCTCTAGCTCTCTCACATATGCACCAAAAACATCACGACTCATCAATTATAAGTAACTGAGGAAAGGCATGAAATATCTGACTGACATTAACGGCACTATGTGCTCTGTGTCAGCACTAAGTACATGCACAATTTGCTTCATCGAAACAATCGTAACCATGTTAGATGCTAGTGTGGGTTGTTTGACATACTAAAAGTAGGATATGTGAAATTTTCGCTATTACACAAATAAATATGATGAGTACACAAGCATATAACTTCAGAGTATATGTGAGAGACAAAATACACTTGTCTCCCACATACGTTTTATAAGTTAATGAACTTTATACTCTGGCCTATAAAATAAGTAGCCTTCTAAATTACTCTGAACCCCATTGACTGGGATAGTGTGAAGCTCAATTTGCATCGTCACTGCACCATCAGGGATGTCGATTGCACTCTCTAATAGCTCCCAATTATCAACTGTTGTCCAAAGAGACGTCGTAATTGCTTCTGCACCCCCAATAATTACTTTCTGCTCACTTTTCCCACCATCTAAATATGC
The DNA here is from genome assembly GCF_018100885.1 of Pseudoalteromonas sp. MMG013. NCBI lineage: Bacteria > Pseudomonadati > Pseudomonadota > Gammaproteobacteria > Alteromonadales > Pseudoalteromonadaceae > Pseudoalteromonas > Pseudoalteromonas sp. MMG013. The sequence continues at coordinate 10,317 of NZ_JAGJEE010000035.1, forward strand.
TCTGCGCCTTTCGTGGGTCATACACGCGTACTTCAATTGTGCTGGGCTTAACTGAATTTCGCGTTCAGCTAACGCCGAAGATTGTGCCGAATAAAACGTGACTTTAATAGATGGTTGTTCAGAACATGTTAGAGCCTCAACGCTATCTTTAAAAGCCTCAGTCTCTAATAATCTAGCTCTGACCAGAGCTTTGACAGATACCTGATGTTTTCCAGTACCGGTGATATTTATACGTGGTGACTCTTTAGTTACACCTCTCGTTAGCTTCAACAACGGGCTATCAGGAAACAAATTGTTATCTCCTTTATAATTCGCCCCACCATTTCGAGTTGCAGATACAAATGAGTACAAAGAAGCAATATCACTTACCGATTCAATCAAATTATAACGAACGACCTTAGCGTTAAATACAGCGGCATAATCACATTGTTTGCTATCTGGCTTTTTAGCTAAATATGTTGCATAACAATAAACTAATCCACCGTTATCGTCATACGCATATGTTTTATTCCCGTTTCTAAACGATGCAGGAAACGCTGACATAATGTAATCAAAGTAATAGCTCATATCACCGTAATACCCTTTGCTTTCGTCAAGGCGACCATTAAATGACTCGTAAATATAGTTATTATGCGTTGGATTAACATGATTTGGGTTAATTAGTGATAACCCATACTCCATCGCTTGATCATTTACTTTACTTTCCCCACCGTGACGAGTGTACTCAATAAGCATTGAATATTTATCGAGCGAATCATCATGCTCTAGCTTTTGAAATATACCTTTGTTGTACCAATCTAATATTTCACGATCTACACCTTGGTAGTCTATATCCTGGCCAACTAAGGTTTCGACCTTGCGCTTTTGTGAATCAAAACGCTGTATTGCCGCATTTGGTTGTAACCAAATTTTATCAAAATGTTCTTCAAATCCTGAGGCTTTAATAGTCGTCAACTTATTTATGCATTCCCTTTGGTTATTATTTAATTGACAAGACATACTCGAGAACGTTTTATCACTTGCATATGCATAATCGTGTATTCTCGAATACGCAGACATAACCAGTTCTAGGTGCTCACTTCTATGTTTTATATGCGCCTTCACTGCGGCTAATACTTCATTCAACTCATTACCACAATACGCTATGTCTATTCTACACTTACCGGGATCTATTACTGCAGCTGACTCAGCACTCCACTTAAATCCAGCAAATCTCACATGTGTATTCGGGTTATATAAGTTAAATAAGGCAAATTGTTCTAGTGCTTCATCAATGTATATTTTTAATTCACGTATACGCGCATTCTGCTCGTTATTACATGATGTCTGACTATCACAAGATAATTTAGGCGCTTGTAAAGTCAGATAAAACCCTCTTCGTGGTGCGCTCCCTGTGTATTGACTAGCTGACTCATGTAAACCATCAAGTAGCGCACTACGTTCATTCCCTAACGGTTTAAATAAATGCCAAGTTTTAAAATCTTTTAAAGCATGGTTACTTTCACTTATTTTCAGCATTAAATGATCTTTTACACCAAATACATTATCAAAAAACTCTCTTGTACGATGGCGCTCACTGACAACCTTGAAACTATTATGCGGTTCAGGTAATACAGTATCATTCAGTGTACCATTACCTTTCACCCTAACAGCCATATCCCAAAGAGACACAGCATCAAACAACTTATGCTGATAATCTAATACATATACATCATTTTCTTTTTTGTAAGGATACATATATGCATCCATCAGTTCTGTTGCTGATAACTCATAAAAGTGAAAAGTTTCAGTATTTTGATCTGGTCTCGATTGAACTCTGTTCCTAGGCCACAGTTTATTAAAAATAAAATTCTGTGTTCCATCCACTTCGCCAGCGATAGATGCAATATGCATTGGGCTGCCTTCATAATAAGCACTTTGCTCAGGCCATGCCACATACACCAGTTTGTAAGCTCGTTGCTCTGAGATACTGCAACCATGCTCGTTACAAGGAGTCAGTTTAATACTGACACTTTGACCTGATGTTAAACTTTGATTCAAAGATGATAATTGTCCAAAATTGAACCAAACATTATTGCCATCTGAATTGCCGGCTAAATCCACTCGATGTTTTATAACACTGAGATTAGAGTGACTGCTAAGACCTGCATTTACATTCTCTGCCAACGGCTTAATTTGAACATCATAATATGAAGCACTTGCAACCGCTGAAATATTCCATATCAACTTTTCACTTGGGTTATAGTAGTTATCAACCAGTGTCGACGTATTCCTTTCCATTACTAGGCTAGCAGTGCCTGTTGGTGCATTAGGCGGTGTTACCGGATCCGTCACCTCTACAGAGAAAGTGCTGTCTGTACATGCTAACTCAGGATTACAAGCAGATATAACATATTGATATACTCCGGCTACACTAAACCCGAGCGCTTGCGTATAACTTTGCTTTGTGTCTTTTTGTAAAAGTTCACTATTGCGTTTCACTTCATACCAAGCACCTGCAATCAATCCTCCAGCTCGTTCCCAATTGATTGTGAAACCTTCATTTGTGCCCAGCTGTAAATGATTGCCCTGTAATTTTGGCGCCCCAGGAGAGGTATAAACGTAAACAGATGCTTCAGCACTCACCGATCCTTTTGAGTTTGAGGCTGCGACCGTATATTGGTATTTCCCATGGCGCGCTTTTTCAATATTGATGAGTGGTGCATTACCTACGATTTGACTTTGTACACCATATGTTTCTGTCAGCTGATATGTCGCTCCGTCCACTTGCGGCCAAAGTACACTAAATTTTTTATTCACCGGAATATAATAAGCCGCTTTCCCTTCATATTGAACTTCGATATTAGGCGGGGTTAATGGTTGCTCTTTTTTCGAAACTATTACAGTCCTATTAACACTTCCTCCGTACAAACCGTTTGGATTAACTGCCTGAATAGAATAACTATATGTACCGGCTGTGTGCAAGACATCAGAAAACGCCTTATCACTTGAAAAGGAAATAGTCTCACCGTTTTTAGTAACTTTATAACGAATACCTGGTACGCTTCCGCCTGGCGTTCCCCATGAAAAAGAAACACTACTCCCTTCTTCAATATTCGTCACCGAACTTGCCGGATTTACAATATTTGGTGTACCCGGCCCAGTGTAAATATAAAAGTCCTTTTGACTTCCGCTACTACATTGATTAAGCATGTTACAAGCTTGAACAACAAGTGATTTATTACCATATGAAGTATACGATTGTGAATAACTATTAGCGCGTACTACTGTTCCATTCACTAGGTAATGAGCCGCATAAGGGACACTATTCCACGATATAGAGTATGATTGATTTATCGGTGAATAGTATAAACCAGAGGGAGTATTTGGGTTATTAGGCACCGGCGGGTTATTTACGGTTGTACATTGTTCAGCACCAAATAAACCAAACTGGTTTGCAGTGCTATCCCAACCACGAACAATAAAGCACCATGTGCCAGTTTGAGAAGGTGAAATAGTTGTGCCTGAACCACGATAATCCGTAAAACTCCAACTGCCACCATTATGGCGTACTCCTAGCTTTGCAAACGAGAAATTTACACTAGAATACGTTGAAAGTGGTGACCAATTAACGTGTATTGATTCACCAAGATAAATATTAGAAGATACACTTAAAGAATGTGTCACTTTTCCATAGACACTCACAGCTGATGCAAAATTGGACATACACAACATCAACACATATAGGGGCATCAATACTTTGTATTTTTTAAAAAAACAAAGATTGGTTTCTGCCTTATTCATTACTCTTTCCTTACTATTATTACCAATAACAAACATATTTTTACATCAATGTAAAAAATAAAGAATTATAATACGTGAAAAACAATAAAGTTTCATCAAACCTTTTATTTAAACAAAAGTTTGTTATCAAAAAACCACAAAGTAACCAGTAGTAAAATTCGAATATGAATATATTAATAAAGAAACAACATATAAAATTATAAAGAACAATAAATAGACAATGCGTTATATAAATATTTTAGAGGTAGGCTCATGTCCTGTAACTAAAAATGACAAAAATTAACTATAAACAACCTCTTTTTATGAAAAATTAAATATTTCTTAAAACGACACCTAGATCGAGTGTATTAATAATAATCAATCAAGTGTGACAAGTAATAACTAAGATCATAAAACCACTGCTGAGACACCTAAAGACACCTAAAGGGAGCTAACGCTCCCTTGCAACCTTATACAACTGATAATTCTACAACAATATTACCACGTGTTGCGTTTGAATAAGGGCACACTTGGTGGGCTTGCTCTACCAAAGCCTCAGCATTACTTTTATCCATATTCGGAATAGATACTGCAAGCTTAGCTGCGATACCAAAGCCACCTTCAATAGGGCCAATACTAACTTGTGCGTCAATACTCGTGTCAGCGGGTAAACTTACTTTACTTTGCCCAGCCACAAACTTAAGGGCACCAATAAAACAGGCTGCATAGCCTGCTGCAAATAACTGCTCAGGGTTTGTGCCTGCGCCATCATCACCACCTAACCCTTTTGGAGTAGACAGTTTTACCTCTAAACGACCATCATCAGAGCGCGCACTTCCTTCACGTCCACCCGTAGCAGTAGCATTTGCTGTATAAGCAACAGTTTGTAATGTATTCATATTCATTCTCCGTTTATTAAACTATGTTTTTTACGTAGCAATTTAGTTTGCATGCAAACTAATATACCAATAAATTTCCTGATTGCAAATACTTTGTGTGCAAAGTAAAATAATAACCAAGGAGAGTACTATGAGCTACGAGCAATTAAAGTTAAAAAATCAGTTATGCCATCGTTTATATATGGCGTCGAATAGTGTCACAAGGCGCTACCGTCCGCATTTAGACGCGTTAGATCTAACCTACCCGCAGTATGTGGTTATGATGGCATTATGGGAACAAGACAATATAACCATTGCACAATTAAGAGAATTAACCGCCATTGATGGTGGCGCTTTAACGCTGATTTTAAAAAAGATGACGACTAAGTCTCTCATTCGCATTGTGTCAAATGAATATGATAAACGAAAAAAGCATGTAAAGCTGCTTGCCGGTGGTCTTGACCTTAAAGTGCAAGCTCAACATATTCCAGAGCAAATAAAGTGTAATTTTTCAAATGTAAACGAAGAAGAAGTCAATGATCTTATTGCACTATTAGATAAAGTGCTTGTAAATTTAGACTAACAGGGCACTGCTTAACTGCATTCGAGAGAAGTAAATTTTCATACAAAATGCATTTGGTAGTGCGCTACTATTAGCTAAGCCACTACCAAAATATTATTTATAAAAACTGCGCTGAATAGGCAAGTAATAAGCGTTCAATTCACGCGATAACTTGCTCTGTCGTGAACGTCGCCAATAAAAAAGCAACCTTTTTAATACTTTTTAGGTTTATTTTTTAGCCACGCAATAGCCGTCATTCCCGTTAGTATTACGCTAAGCACGTTAATCCCCACACTCACTTCATCTACATTGAATGCAACAGATATCATCACGCCAAAGCTCAAACCTAGGCTCAAATCACCATAGTTGATGTTAACCAACTGCACAGCAAAATAAAGTATCGCTAATGCGAGCATCTTCTGATCGCCCTCTCGGATATGCTTTACTAGAAAAAAGCCAATCCCACCCCCAATCAAATTCTCAATGAACTCCCCTACGTTCATTTCCAGTAATATTGGCATTAATATCGCTAAGCCCACAACGAGCAAGGCATAGGCAAACACGCATTGGGAAACAAGAATATTAAAACGGGTTTGTTGCTGAATTTCCATACTGAAAACGCTGTATTACATTAATTTGCTTAGCATTATCTACTATTTTATAAGTAACTATCAATTGTACTAAAGGAGGGTTTATCTCAATCAAAAAACTAAAAAAGGATACTATCGCACTCGAATGCATAGGGCTACTAACTAAGTGCTATTAATAGCCCTGTAATTTACAAAACCTAAGGCAACATAGGTAACGCAAACATCATATAACTGGTGTTTGAATCCTTCACTTTCAAATACCCGCGTTTAAACTCCATTTCTAGGCGAATGCTATCTCCTGTGCGACGATTATCCAATTCACGTATTGGTACAATACTTTGAGAGATAAATTTAACATTGTGCTTTATAACTTCTTTTACTTCTATGCTCATATCAACTCCAACAAATTCGAATACATCAATGACCATACGACTAAACTCAGTGTATAGCTGGTTGAAAATTTCAGGCGTTAGGTCATTGATCAAATCAATGATCCAAGGTAAATCTACCTCTGTTTTCACATCCGGTCTGAAATTAGATAATTGCGGGTTTAGTACCATTTGTTGAGTATGAACATTATACTTACCGGTAATTTTCACATCTGCATACTTTATCTCTACATGAAGATATATGCGTAGTCCCAATTGCGTTTTTCGCAGTTTACTTTTTGCAATAACATCAAAGCCTTCTATCGATACAGGGACATTTCCTTGGGCATCAACTTGACCATTAATTTTCAATCTCATCGAATCTTCAATATACGCACTATGACTTCGAATACTCATGTCAGATTGCGCTGCAATATTGTTTACAATATCGGTGGAGACTTCTTTAAAATTATGTTCAACCGTTGCAAATTGCCTGCGGATAATGTCGCTCACTTCGTCATACATCACTTTAGGCGCATCGGTTGAGGTTGTGCGACCTGCTGCCCAACAATTTCCTCCAGTGTAAATGACCGGTACTGCAACGGGAGTTAAATGTTCGGTGCCCGGATGTCTGTGAAATATCATCGACCGAATTGTTCGACATGAAGCTGAATTGGCGCGATACCAATCAAAATCTCCAGTGATCGCTTGAGGTGAGTTGTTTATTGCTAAATCATTGTTTTTATATTCACTTTCACTTGGTTCTAACGCAAACACGTTAATGCTCAATGCGAGTAGCCATACAGCGGTAAATTTCATACTAAATCCTTTCATCTATGTGAGCGGCTAATATAGTAAAAATGACCGTTTTTTGAAGTTACATTTGTCATAAGTTCACTATTTGTACAACCACAACATACTGCGTATAGACATCCAAGCTAAATAAATTTACCCCTATTCACTATAATTACGCCTCAATTGATCACAAAATGTGGTTATTTACAGTTTAAGTAAAGCTTTACTCGACAGCCTGTCTCTCATATCTGTATAATTCGCGACCTTGTTTAGATAGACCAACCCTGACGCTTATTGCAAACGACACAACAGATCGTTTGACTGTGGGCTCACCTTGCTTAGGAATTCATCTTGATCTCAACCGCGAATATCACCATGCAGTTTGGTGCAGAACCTTTGTTCGAAAATATTTCTGCTAAATTTGGTAACGGAAATCGTTATGGCCTAATTGGCGCTAACGGCTGCGGAAAATCAACATTCATGAAAATTTTAAGTGGTGCACTCACACCGACCTCTGGCAACGTCTCTATCACACCAGGCCTAAAAGTCGGTAACTTAAGTCAAGATCAGTTTGCTTTCGAAACATACTCGGTTGTTGATGCTGTCATTATGGGTGACACTGAGCTTTGGAAAATAAAGCAAGAGCGCGACCGTATTTACTCATTACCAGAAATGAGTGAAGAAGATGGTATGAAAGTCGCTGAACTTGAGAGCTTATTTGCGGAAATGGATGGCTATAGCGCGGAAAGCCGTGCGGGTGACATTTTGCTTAAAGCGGGTATTGAAGAAGAGTTCCATTTTGGTTTGATGTCTCAAGTTGCACCAGGCTGGAAACTGCGCGTGTTATTGGCACAAGCATTATTTGCCAATCCAGATATATTGTTACTGGATGAACCAACTAACAACCTTGATATTCATACTATTGGTTGGTTAGAAAACGAATTAAATCAGCGTAAGTGCACCATGATCATTATCTCGCACGATAGGCACTTTTTAAATGCCGTCTGTACGCATATGGCCGACATAGACTACGGTGAGCTACGTATCTATCCTGGTAACTATGAAAAGTTTGTTGAAGCATCTTCACTTATCAGGGAGCAGCTTTTAGCTGGCAATGCCAAAAAACAATCAGAAATTGATGAGTTACAAGACTTTGTCAACCGTTTTGGTGCAAACGCCTCCAAAGCTAAGCAAGCAAGCTCTCGCGCGAAGCGAATGGACAAAATTAGCTTAGACGAAGTAAAAAGTTCAAGCCGTATTGCACCGAGCTTACGCTTCGATGAAGGTAAAAAAATGCATCGCCAAGCGCTTATTCTAGAAGACTTTGGCCATGGGTTTGAAGACGAAGTGCTGTTTGAAAAAGGAGAGCTCATTTTAGAGTCAAACGCAAAGCTTGCCATTATCGGGGAAAACGGAGTAGGTAAAACCACCTTCATACGTTGCTTAGTGAACGAGCTTCAAGCCAATGAAGGTGTCGTGAAGTGGTCTGAAAACGCATCAATTGGTTACTGCCCACAAGATAGCTCTAAAGACTTTGATAATGATTTATCACTTTTTGATTGGATGTCGCAATGGCGTACAGCCAAGCATAACGATTTAATGGTACGCGGCATGTTAGGTCGGTTGCTCTTTACTGCTGATGACTCTAACAAAAAAGCCAAAAACTGCTCTGGTGGCGAGAAGAACCGATTGTTGTTTGGTAAACTCATGATGCAAGACGTGAACGTTTTAATTATGGATGAGCCCACCAACCACATGGATATGGAAGCCATTGAAGCGTTAAATAACGCCTTAAAAGAATACCAAGGTACATTGATTTTTGTTAGTCATGACCGTCAATTCGTATCGTCATTGGCAACTCGAATTATCGATATAAAAGATAAGAAAGTTGAAAACTTCCACGGTACGTTCGACGAATACCTTGCCAGCCAAGCCGAGCAAGAAGCGTTGTTAGGCGTAAGATAATACCGTGACACACGCAAAGGTTGATACAAATAAGTTATCAACCTTTGCTATACACTCTTTACAGCATCATAGTTCGAACTATTAAACCTCCCGTTTTCAAGCAATATTAAAACACCTTCGAAAAATAAACTAATCCGTTATATCTTTTATATGCACTATGTCTGTTGAGTTAATTCTATTTGTAATTTCTGTCAACCTCGACCAGCTTTGCAGCGTCATTGGCAAAACAATTGCGGCTTCAACAAACTCAAACGAATAACTCACAATAGAAAATATGACACCTGCACTCATCGCGCTATGCAATGTTGCGTACCATAAGTTAAACACAACCATACTTAACAAGACCATAAACACACTGCCATACAGTATCGCTTCTCGGTCTGAAAGCTTAATTTCTAGTTCTTTTAAATAATTGAAATGACGAACAAGTTTATATACCGAGCCAGTATTTAAAATAGTAACTTGCCGCTCTGATTGCTTATTATACGCACCATTAAGTATATAGAAATTGCCATGAAACAAAGTATAAATAAGCAACATCATAACGCCACTACACAAAGCAGCTATGGCCAACATAGGATTAAGAAAATACAACACAACCAGAGAAACGATAAATTGAATCACCGCATTTAATATCTCTGGTACGCTTTCCTCTAAGAAGTCAACGAACTCGCGTACCATGTCTAATCGCGCATTCAGCACTGAGGTACTGAGTGAGGCGTTATTTTTAACAAACTCTGCTTGTACTTTGACTCTTATTTCCCCATACGCGCGAGTATCATAAAACCGTCTAATAACACTCATCACGATTAAACTAATCAAAATTGCCACTAAAACAAACATCTCTGTTGTCTCTTTTGCCAATAAGCCGTCAATCGCAAACCCTATAAACATGGGCACCAAAGCTGTCAACGTAATCTCTACAATGGTCAAAACAGCATTGATAGTCACCTTGGTTTTGTTTGCTGTAATGATCCGATATAAAGAGATTGGGGCTATCGATGTCATAACATTAACCCCCTACCTTAGTATAAAGTAGATACATCATATGCTGGCCATCATCGTGTGTTTTCAAGGCGCTTTTACAATTATGCCGATGCATCATTCACTCTAACTGGTTTTTTAATTACAGCCTTTGCGTCTTCGGCAATTGCAATGAGCACAGGAATTAAGATCAAAGTGATCGCGGTGCCAAATATTTCACCATAGGCTAATGATATAGCAGCAGGTATCAAATATTGTGCTTGCTCTGACGTTTCCGACATCAGTGGTATCAACCCAGCAACCGTAGTCACTGTGGTCAAAAAAATCGCTTGGAAACGGCCGACACCTGAACTGATAAGCGCTGCAGATATGTCTAAGCCATTGGCGCGTTCTTGATTAAAACGCGTCATCATGACCAAAGAGTCATTCACGATAATGCCAGTGAGTGCCAACATGCCAAAAAATGACAATAAGCTAAGCGGTACATCCATAATAAGATGGCCCGCTGCGGCACCAATAAAACCAAACGGCACAACGGCCATAATAATAAAAGGCTGAAAGTAAGATTTTAAAGGGATCGCGAGCAACACGTAGATCAGTACAGAAATGACAATTAATGCGCGACTCATGCTGCCACTCAGTGCCTGTGCTTCTTGCAACTCACCGCCAACAACCACATTAATTGTTGGAAACATACCCTTGAGCTTTGGCACGATCACCTCTGTGATTTGCTGACCAACTTCCGTATTAGAAACAATTCCCTCATCTACTTGAGCTTGCACATTATTAACACGCTTACCATTTCGTCTTTCAATGTAGTCGCTGGCATAGCTCGAAGATATTTCAGCTATAGAGAGCAATGAATACCACTCCCCATTTTGGCTCCTTACTCTGGTCTGCATCAAATCTTCTAATGTGCGACTGCTTTCTTTATTGTTACTAACATAAACCTTAACTTCTTCGCCACTTCGTTGCAGTCTCTGGGCTTCAACCCCCGTAAATCGCCCGCCAATTTCAAAAGCCAAATCTTGTGCAGAAAAACCCAAATGCTTCGCTTCTGGCTTAAGAAGCAAACGTACTTCAGGCTGACCTCCTTTAATGCTATCTCTTAGATTGTAAACCCCTTGAATTGCGTTAAGCTCCTGCATTAATTCATTACTAGCCTCTTTGAGAATGGCTTCATTTTTACCAAATAAGTACAATTCCAAACCACCGCTTGTCCCTTCGTCTGACGCTGAGAATTTCAAGTTAATTGTTCCTTCTAACTCCCCAACCCGTTCACGCCATAGATTAACGATGTCAGAAGTATTGAGGGTTTTACGAGACTCTGAAGGCAACAACTCAGCATATATTTCCCCTTGAAATGCACCCGCAACTACTTTAAGCATATGGTTAATTGGTGCTGCTTCTGTTACCCCTTTTTGAATATAAAAGTCATTAATCTCATTTCCTATTTTCTCAATTTTTTCCATGTTCTCTATGGTCATTGAATAAGGTGCTCTTGGATCCATCTCCATAGTAACTCGAATAATTTGCCCAGGTACATCAGGGAAAAAAATCGATTTTATTTTACCATTTTCAATGAGCCCTATACCGAGAAGCGCAACAGAGACGAAAGTAATTAACACCGCATAACGTTGACGAATTGCCCAAATAAGCGCCGGCGCATAAATGCCATCCCTAAATCGAGATAAGGTTGTTTGCGCAAAATGCTGACACTGACTCCATAAGCGAGCCACGACAAAAGTAGACGGTTTCTTATCAATATCGACATAAGCTAGATGCGCTGGCAGGATAAATTTACTCTCAAAAAGTGAAAATAACAGCGCTAAAATCACCACACCAGAAAATGCAGAGAGTACTTTGCCAAACCCCTCTTGAATTAACATCATAGGTAAAAAAGCAGCGATTGTTGTTAATACACCAAAAACGGTTGCTGTAGCGACTTTCTTAACCCCTTGTTCAGTACCTACAATGGGATTTTTGTGCCGCCTTCTTTCAGTGAACACACTTTCCCCTACTACAACAGCATCATCGACAAGAATACCCAGCGCGATAATTAGTCCAAATGTTGTGATGTCATTCAGCGAATAATCAATCCAACTCGTCCCCATTACGGCAAGTGCCCCAGCAATACAAATAGGAATACCCATACCTACCCACAAGGCTAACTTAGTGTGTAGAAAGAGCGCTAATAAAAATACAACCAACAACAAACCTTGAATAGCACTGGTTCTTAATAGACTTAATCTGTCAGAAATATAGCTGCTCGAATCACCAAACATTGAAACACTCATTTCAGGAGGAAGCTGAGACTCAAAATCTGCAATAACACGTTTTGCCTCATCAGCAATGTGTAATACATTTTCCTTGCGACCAATTAAGACCTCCATACCAATTGCCGGTTTACCGTCAAAGCGGACAATAACATCATCATCTTGATACTGATCTTCGACCATCGCAATGTCTCGTAAAAGTATCCGCGTACCGTCTCCATTTTCTATCACTGGGATGTTTTCAAAATCCGCTTTGTAATAGGCTTGACTGTCAGCGCGAAGTGAAATATTTGCGCCCTTGGTTTTTAACATACCCGCGGTGGAAAGAAGCGATGATTTCTTAATGGCTGCTGCCACATCACTAATCGTTAACCCATACCTTTCTAACTCATCTGGGTTAGTACCAATGCGCATTTCTGGCTTTTTTTCCCCTAACAGTCTGAGTTTAGAAATTTCGGGTTGTTCAAGTAAATTTTCTTTTAGTGTCTTGGCTAATTGTTGCAATGTTTTTTGATCTATTTCCCCATCCAACATCACATACAGCGCTGGGAAATCAAAATCATTACGGGAGATCTTTGGCCGCTCAGCATCACTTGGTAACGTCGCCACGCCGTCAATGCGCAACCTAATATCATCAAGCAACCTTTGTAAGTCATGACCTGCATTTTTTTCGACTCTCACTTGTGAGCCGTTATTGTAAGAAAAAGACTTAATCGTTTTTATTCCATTGAGGCCTTCAAGTGCATCTTCAACCTTTTGCGTTATTTGTTCATCAACCTGCTCGGTGTACGCACCGTAATAAGTTGTGTCAATAATAATGGTATCGGCTGGAAGTTTAGGGAAGCCTTCTATGCGCATGCCATTGACTGTCATATAACCCATGACAAGAATAAGTAGCATAATCAAATTTGCTGCGACAGGGTTTCGAATGAACCAACTTGTTAGCATACTCATCTTAATGTAGCTCCTTCAAACGAAGGATTCACTTTTTTGCCTGCGATGAATGACGCGAGAGGATTTATTACAATATTAAAATCGCCAGCGACGCGACTAATTGGCGCTGTAATAATTAAATTATCTCCCTGATAGAAGAGTATATTACTTGGGAAATAGCGTAACCGATTATTTTCATCTATGTACCAAACTGTACTTTCACGCGTGTATGCACTGGCCGGGATCAATAATGAGTTATCTACTGCCCTACCGGGTATTTCTACATTGACAAAATCGCCTGACAGTACATTATTTCGCTCATCATTATCGATTTCTAAAAACAGTTTATGCTGACGAGTCTTCGGGTCTAGAAACCCACCACCTCGCTTAATCTTGGCGTGCGCTACCCTATCGCCTTGTTTACTTTTAATTTGAGCAGTTCGCTTTTCCCACTGAGTTGCAAGGTTTTGCCATTGAATATTGTTTAACGAAACCGTGATATCAAGATTTGTTTGATCAAGTATACTAAGCAGTGGTTCACCCACATTCACTGTTTGTCCAATACTAACAAAACGGTGCGTTACAATACCTGAAAATGGTGCGACAACTGTGGTGTAAATTTTTTTCATTTCAGCCGCTTTTATATTGGCTTTAGCGGCCGATACCGCTTTCTTAGCAATATCTAGCTGCAGCGGTATCGCTGACGATTCAGACTGAATACCTGACTTTTTTCTATCTTTTAAGGCTCTTTTAGCCCGATCTTGTTCTGTAAATAAGGTAAGATTTGCTGCTGCTAGTGCTTGTTTCGCTGACGCTAAATGAGCCTTGTAATCACTATCTTCAATTCTTATGAGGACATCTCCCTTCGCGTTATATTCACCGGCCAGTGCACTATCTTTTACCTCAATAACCTCACCATCAACATGTGCTTTGAGGGTGACTGCCCAGCGAGGTTTTATTTCGGCAAATACTCTAATAACACCTTCATGGGTACCAACACGCTTGTTAATAACACTCACCTCACGCACAGTGTTAATATTATCTTTTTCAACAATATCAATCGTGTCTTCCATATACTCAAGTGCTGTTAACACAATCACCATAAAAATAATTGAACCAATGAACCAAAACTTACGAGACATAACATTCCCCAAAACGACTTCTACGCAAAATTCAACGGATCAACAGACAAGTTGAATACCACCAATTTGCACGGTTTCTAAAGCGATGATGAATAAACCGCTGCATACTGTAATTTTTACAAAACAAGTATTAAGAAAACATTAAGGCTGTGCTCAAGGAGGTATCATTATTACGTTGAGAAAGAGATATTTTGCTGTATACGTGCACCAATTAGCGCATTAAAACAACGTTTTAGAGCAGGTTATTACATATTAAAGCCCTGTAAAAAATGACCATTACAATGGTATATTACGCGTCATTAAAGTACTTCAATCACCTTAATACCATGTTAATAACGACACTGTCACAATACAGGCCTACAGCGCAAGTCTGCGCTACTTAAAAATATATTACTCATCATGCAATGCAATTTTGACCAAATGATTAATGTGCTATCAGCTATGATGTATAAATAACGAAATAGAGAGTATTAAATTGAAAGTATTAATCGTCGAAGATGATAAAGACCTGTCGCTCGCTATATCCGATTACCTGGAAATGCATGGCGCTGAATGTGACTTTGCATATGATGGAAAAATGGGTGTAGAGCTTAGTATTAACAACCCATTTGACTGCATTATTCTTGATCTCATGCTGCCAAAAATACATGGTTTTGATGTATGTAAAACTCTCAGAGACCAAGGATGTTTGACCCCTATACTCATGCTTACAGCGTGCGATACAGACGAAGAACAACTAATGGGATTTGCAGCCGGATTAGATGATTATGTGACTAAACCTTGTCATATGTCATTACTATGGGCGCGGCTTCAAGCGCTTCACCGCCGTAATAATCCAATATTAGCCAGTTTTATCGTCGGTGATTTGTCTATTTTCCCCAAAGAACACAGAGCAATGAGAGCTGATACTGAACTCAAACTCACACCTACTGGCTGGAAAATCCTGGAGTTTCTCGCTAGAAATAGCCCTCAAGTGGTTACAAAAACACAGTTGGAGGAGCATATTTGGCCACATGAAGATATTGAAACTGGTACGCTCAACGTACACCTTCATCAGCTGAGGAAAGTAGTTGATAAACCATTTCCTGCCACGCTTATTCACACACATGTGGGTGTTGGGTTATCACTTAGAGAAGCAACTACTTGATGACAGAGCATATTACAAAACAAGCAGCCCAGAGTATCGCTGAACGCACTAAACGACAACTCATATCTATTGCCATAGTACTGTTTATAACATGTCTTGCTTTTGTCATTATATTCGTTATTTATGTCGTAGACGCAACAACAGATAGCTACTTGCGTTTAGAAGCAAACAGCGTGATAAATCAGATTAATGTGAATAAAAATATTAAATTGCCTCAGCGTAAAGAGTTTAGTGCTTACCGTTCCTGGCAACAAATCCCCATTGATATAAGGCAACTATTTGATAAAAATAAACTTAAGCTTATGTCTCCTGTGACAATCGAACGTACTTCTGAATTAGGCCAAAGAGACTATGTTTATATCTTATATAGTAAAGTCAAAGACTACGGAGACATCTACTTTACGGGTGTTGAAGACGCGAAAAATGCTGACCAGTTTCTAACCCCGCTATTTACCAACGCTTTCATTCATGCCTTAATTTTAACTGTTATATTATTCTCTGCTCTGTATTTTGTTATATCTTGGATTTTAAGGCGCGCGTTGGAGCCATTAACAGCCCTTGTAGCTTGGTCTAAAAAAATTCAAGATAATCCCAAAGAAGACATCTACTTAGACTTTTCAATTAGTGAATTAAATCAAATTGCAGACCAGTTAATGACTAACATCAAACAAATGAATGCGCTTAACGAACGTGAACGTCTGTTTCTAAAACATGCCAGTCATGAGCTAAGAACTCCCTTAGCTACGATACAAGCATCGTTAGATACCATCAATTTGAGAATAAAAGTTTCCGACGCAAACCATCCATCATTAACGAGAGCGCTCAGAGCCAGCAATAATATGATCAATTTGTCTGATACCTTGCTTTGGCTGGCACGTGAGTCCAATAAAAAAATACCAAAAAAGCAAATTTCAATTCGTCAATGCTGTAAAGAAATCATTCAATTTCAAAGCTATTTACTCAAAGGTAAACCCGTCACTACTGAATTATCCCAAACTGATCACACCGTCGATATAGAAGACGAACTGTTGCGTATCATACTTTCCAATGTAATTCGAAATGCTTTTCAACATAGTTTTGCTGGCACCGTTTCTATTAACCTGTATGAAGATCATATCATCATTAGCAATCTGGTAAATACTAACGAAGAATCAGATACACAGTGTTTCGGACTGGGGTTACAGTTAGTAGAAAAAATAGCCTTAAAAATAAATTGGCATTTTAATTTTGCCATTAAAAACAACATCGCTACCGTCATAATAAATTGGCAAACTCGCCAATAACAATACCACTAATTATTTATCCCGTTAGGAGTCATATATGAAGAAAGTGATTGCAGATAAATTCAACGCTTATCCTGACGATATTTGTTTGAAGCTCACTTATCTACGTCGTTTAATTGTCAACACGGCCACTGAACTCAGTGCAGGTGTTCTGGAGGAAACGCTAAAATGGGGCGAACCTAGCTTTAAGGTTAAATCAGGAACCGCTATTCGCCTTGATTGGAAAAATACATCTCCAGATAGCTATTTTCTGTTCTTTAATTGTAATACCAAGCTCGTCGATACATTTCGGCAACTATACCCTAATGAACTACAATACCAAGGCAATCGAGCAATTGTGTTAAATCGTTCACAAGCCATTCCTGAACAGGCTATTACACACTGTATAAAACTGGCGTTAACCTACCACAAGATAAAACACCTTCCCTTGCTAGGCGCATGATAATTAGCCCTTAATCCAAGCCTCAACTCTGTATTTGTACGCTAATCTGGATATGAATCCATTATATGTGTCACTTTATCAATGTTCTCGATGAATAGGTCGACTAACTTTGGATCAAAATGCCCACCTTTTTCTTCTTTCAACAACGCGACAACCTCCTCTAATGGCCATGCTTCCTTGTAACATCGAGAATGCGATAACGCATCAAATACATCAACCAGCGCAACGATACGACCAAATATATGAATATCTTCGCCAGCAAGACCATTAGGATACCCTTTCCCGTTATACTTTTCATGATGTTGACCTGCAACAATCGCGGCCGCTTTCAGCACTGGTCGTTTAGAGCGTGCGAAAATATCATGGCCAATCGAAACATGGCTTTTCATTATTTCCCATTCAGATGCATCAAGCTTACCTGGCTTTAATAACACCGAATCAGGAATCGCCACTTTTCCTACATCGTGCATTGGCGATGCCATAAATAGTTGATTGGCTTCATCTTCAGCTAGCCCCGCCCATTCAGCCAGTGCTTTTGATAAGTGGGATACACGCCTAACATGATTTGCAGCTTCTTTTGAGCGACTTTCAACAACTTCACCCAACGTGTCGATGATCTCTGACTGCGTATCAAAGATTTCTTTATCAAGGGCCAAGTTTTCAAATGCAACGGATATATTATGAGAAAACAATTCTAGTAATTGCCTGTCTAACGCGTCAATCTGGCCTACTCGCTCTAGGTAAATTAAGTTAATACCTGTATTCGTCGTTGGAAAATACCCAACAAATGCACCGGCATTCAGTATACTTTTCTGCTCAGCGCAAGCTCGGTTAAATAACGCAATAATGTTTTCTGGCAGATCGGGAGTAACGCCCACTGTGGGTTGTAACACTCCTGTCGCGGCGATTATTTCAAAGCTATCGTTAACCTTTTTTACAGCACAATTACTGGTTTCTCCACATAACGTGTTTTTATCTACATGAAGTAAAGATGCCAGTTGCACCAACAGCCCATTAGCGAACTTATCTAGAGAGCGGATCCTAAACAAACTTGCAGTAGAATCAATGACCTTTTCAAGCCCCACTCTGTGGTTTTCTAACATAGCACGGGCATTCTCAATCGACAAAATATCACGATACCCCCGCAGGCCGGTATACATCACAGTAAACAATTTATCACTGCTTAGGTTTGTTTTTTCTTTGTAATCGTTAATATCATAATTAACGATTATTTCTCTTTCTGGAGCTTGTCCGGGTTGGCCTGTTCTTAAAATAATACGTACAAAAGTATTTTTTAATTCTTCTCTTATATACTGTGCAACCAACAAACCCGCGTCGTCAGACTCCATCACTACATCTAAAAATACCAATGCAATATCTGAGTGTGCCGCCAAAATTTCTTTTGCTTGAGATCCACTATAGGCACTTAAGAATTCAATTTTTTTATCGTCAAATTCAAACCGACCTAGTGTTATTTTCGTGACTGTATGAATATCTGGCTCATCATCCACAATGAGTACTTTCCATGATTCTTTCGGCTTGCTATCCGATTTAGACTTTTTTTTAAACATATTGCTGCCTATCTACTTATCAGATAATGTTCGTGGCGTAGAAATTAAGAATGTACTGCCCCCGTCAAGTTCACTTTTAACTGAAATAGAGCCATGTAATTTTTGCGTCACTATATTATAAATAATATTCATACCTAACCCTGATCCCCCATTTGAACGATTAGTCGTGAAGAAGGGATCAAATATTCTCTCAATTGTGTCAACACTCATCCCTTTGCCATTGTCTTTAAACTCGAAAAGCAGTTGCTGTGCCTCTAATTGAAAAGTTAATGTCACCGTACCTTGTTGACCCTTGTCATACGCATGAATTAAGGTATTCTGAATCAAATTTGTGAAGATTTGTGCCCACGCACCTGGGTAACTTGTCATCATCAGTACTTGTTGTTCACACTGCACATTAAAATGCACAGCGCTTTGTTTTAATTGGCTGTGCATGCTCGTCATGGTTTCTTTTAAATAATCTAAAATATCAAACTGACGAATTTCTTCTGATGATTGGTCCACTGCCACTTGTTTAAAGCTTTTCACCAAGTTTGCCGCTCTGGCCAAACTGACATGAATTGTTTTCGCCAGCTCTGCTGAATCTTTTGTAAAACGCACAAAGTCATCTTCTTCTAATTCTCCTGCTTTAAACTGCTTATTAATATCTTCAACCATGTGTTCAAAATGAGAAATGCCAGTCAAACTTAACCCCACAGGAGTATTTATTTCATGCGCTACCCCTGCAACTAACCCACCCAATGACGCCAGTTTTTCAGATTCAATTAACTTCCCTTGTGCAAGTTTCAAATCTTCGAGAGACTGCGCCAATGCAGCTTCTCGTTGTTGACGTATCGCAACTTCTTCTTTAAGCGCTCCGCGTTCTACATCAAGTTGAGTTACCGTTCGGTTTAATTTTTCGGTGCGTTCAATCACTCTTTCTTCAAGCTCTTGATTTACTGTGTCTAACTTTTTGATTGTCTCTACTGTTTTATCCATCATGCTATTGAGTGCATTTTGAACAACCCCGAGTTCATCATTGTTATTTTTTGCAATGCTAATACGTTTAAATACAGCATGGTCAGGGTCAATCGAATTTGCATGCTGTGCTAACATACCAAGTGGCACCGTCAGTAATTTTCTAAACACGATGGTGACTAGTACCACCAACGCCATCGTTTTAATAACAGCATTTATCGCAAGCGTATAAACACCTGACTTAATGCTGTTAATAATGACACTTCGATCTGAATATAACCGCACCTGACCTAAGTCAGTGCCCTCATCATTCATTGTTTTGATCAACGAAAATTCATGCCAAAATAACCCCTCTTTTTCAGCTGTGCGCTCAAGCGTGTTACCACTAGAGAACAGAACTTTTTTGTCGGCGCCCATCACTTCAACACCTGTAATGTCTGGCAACCCTTTTATACTTTCCGCAGTAATGTTTAATTGCTCAAGATCATAGTTCCACAGATCGGTCGCCAATATGTCATGAAATGTTTGCTCTGATGCTTCAAGCACATTTTGTACTTCATTTTTGGCATCTTGGTATTCCACAGCAATGTGTATACCTGTCACGAGCAAGGTTAAGAGGAAATAAATAGACAATACGGAGCTTAGTAACCTCATCGAAATAGAGTTTTTAATCGACTTAGTATCAAGTGCTAACAATTCAACCATTTCAAACAACCTGTACAACATGTCTATAAAACTTAGTCGCTATTTACAAAAGTGGGTAGCCATTTTGTTTTATATCACCGTATAAGTGGTTCACTTGCCTAACAGAAGCGGCACTCTATACTTAAAATACAGCTACTATAATGAGCTTAAATACGATGCATCATGTTTTAATACTGATTTTTGGTTTGATTTTTATACTGCCTAGCTATGGTCAAACATTAAAGGTAAGAGGCGCTCAATCAGAATTTGATAGTACACATGACTACTATATTGGGTTAATAAAGCTTGCGTATGAAAAGATCGACAAGCCAGTCGATATCACATTCGCACCTTATATGGTGCAACAACGGGCTCTGAATGAGCTCAAAGCTGGTCGACTTATTGATATTTATTGGGCTGGAACTGACTCTGAACGAGAAAGTGCCCTTGGCTTTGTCCCCATTCCTTTAGTTAAGGGGTTACTCGGTTATAGAGTTTTTACTGCGCATAAACGTGCCATTGAAAAACTCAAAAAAATATCAACGTTAGAACAACTCAAGCAGCATCGGCTATGTCAAGGCTCCCATTGGCCCGATACCGATATTATGATTGCTGCGGGGTTAAATGTTATGCCAAATACCATCTATGAGAACATGTTTAAACAAGCGTATTCTGGACGATGCTTTGCTTTTCCAAGAGGAATTAATGAAGCACATTCCGAAGTAATATCTAGAAATCAGACTATGCCTGACCTCATTGTATATGATAAATTAATTCTCAAATACCCATTTCCAATGTACTTTTTTACTCGTGAAAACAACCATGAACTCATAACGAACCTCGCAAATGGACTCAACAAAGCGATTGAGGATGGCAGCTTTGATAAATATATGAAGACCCATAGCTCTACTAAACACTTATTTCCACTTTCAAAATGGCAGTCGAGTTCAGTTATTCATATTGATAACCCTTTTCTGGATCCCAGCAGAGATATTACTGATCCAAAATACTGGGTGAGTTTAGGCATTAAAAATTAAAGTAATTTATAATTCGTGATTTGAATCTGTGCCTTTATCAGTAAAGTTTTCTATGTTCATTGAAACTTACGTAGAACACAACCTCCCTCATTTATTTGATATTGGGTAAAATGGACTCTTTCCAATATTATGATAGAGCTGACAATCCATACAAAAAAGTACGGCTTACACACCGTGCTATTAAATGACAATAAGGCGTTGTAAACAAATTAAAGCATTCGTTATACGTGCCACCACAGATTCAATTTCACAGTCTATTTTAAATTTGTCTCTTTACCCTATCACGGGCCTTCCGCCAGGGTTACGACTATACTAGGGTTTTAATTTTGCAAAGTACATGCAGCCCCAATACAACTCACTCCTGCATCATATTTAAGTGAACTCAGCTGCGTGTTTAACACAACATCTAGATTCGTTAAATTATTTCTAAGTAAATTAACACTTTCTAACTGCACACTTTTACTTAAATCAATACTCGCTAGTGAATTACGCTCTAACTCCAACTGCTTCAACATGGATGCATTGCTTAAATCTATATCGGAGAGCTGATTAAAATTGAGATTAAGCTCAAGCAATGCGGTATTTTTTGATAGATCCAGCGTCAAAAAATCATTACTGTATAGCCTTAGTGAAGTTAACGCAACATTGTTACTTACATCGATATTTGTCAGTTGATTACTACCTAAACTCAACTCCACTAATTGAATATTCTCAGTGAGATCAATACTGGAAATTTCATTATCATATGCTTTTAAACTTGTTAGTTTAATATTTTTCGATACATCTAAGGTGGCCAAGTTATTTCGATAAATATTAAAATCAACAAGTGCAACATTGTTAGTGGTATCGACAACAGTTAATGCATTATCAGCCAACTGAAGTTGTTCAAGCGCTATATTTTTACGCACATCAATGTTGGATAAGCTATTCTCATACACACTTAGTATTTTCAGTTCTACGTTAGTGCCTACATCAATTTGAGATAACTCGTTTCTATAAACTTCTAACGCCTGTAATTTTACATTTTTAGACACATCTAAAAAGCCAAGCTTATTGTTACTTAAATCAATAACGCTTAAGCTGGGGTTGTTTGTCAGATCAATGCTCGAGAAGTTGTTATTGTTTAAATTTAATTCTTGTAACAGAGGCAGTAGTACAATATCAATAGCTGATAATTGATTCCCATACAAACTTACTTTAGATAGTTTTAAATTATTAGACAGGTCAACATCTATAAAATTATTGTTGTAAGCGCTAAACTCAACTAATTCCAAATTTTTAGATACATCTATGCTGTTCAAGACATTCCCTCCAACATTGAGTATTGAAAGTACAGTATTTTCATTCACATTAATATCCGCAAGCTTATTTCCATATAGCTTCAAGCTTGATAATGACATGTTTTTAGAAACATCTATCACCTCTAACTTATTATCACCAACACTGAGTTCTTTTAATAAAGTATTACGCGAGACATCTATTCCTGAAATTTCATTACTATATAAACTTAAAACCAGTAATTTTGAATTTGCAGATACATCAATTTCTGACAGTTGATTTTCATACGCTCTCAACTGCAACAGATTGGTGTGACTCGTAACATCTATACTCGTAATTTTGTTTGCTCCAACACTCAAAAGTTTCAACTCTTTATTATTTTCAATATCAATTTCGGTCAATTTGTTCTCGAACAAGCTCACTGTTACCAACTTTGGATTGAAAGATAAATCAATTTCAGTAAGTTGGTTTTGTGCGGCATGAAATTCGGTAAGCGCAATATTATTTGCAACATCGAGTTGTGATAAATTATTACCATCAACACTAAAATCCAACAGTGCAGTGTTTGAATTGATATCTATACGCACTAAATTATTATTATCAACACTCAATTTCAATAAGTTCAAGTTATTGTCGACATTTAGTTCCAATAGTTTGTTTTGATCAAGCGATAAGTTTATTAGGTCACGGTTGAATGACACATCTAATACTGTTATTTGATTATTATCTAAGTCTAGCGTTTTTAAAAACGTATTTTTTGTGATATCTACACTTGTCAGCGCATTTCCATCTAATGATAAAGATGTTAATAACAAGTTCGACGTAACATCAATACTTTCCAGCTGACTATCATTTAAACTAAGTGATGTAAGTGCAGCATTATTGAGCACATTAAGCGAGGTTAATTTATTATTAGTTAAATTAAAAAAGACTAATTTGGCATTATTTTCAAGATTTATGCCTGTTAAATTATTATTTTCTAAACTAAGAGATGTCAACTGCCCATTATTACTCACATTTATATTTCCCAGTAAGTTATTGTCTGCACTCAATGTCTCTAAAATAAAATTACGGCTTATGTCTAGGGTAATTACCTGATTACTGTCCAGTTCCAGAATTTGTAGTGCAATGTTATTAGTCACATCAATCTTACTAAGTTGATTTCCATTCAACCCCAATCGAACCAACAGAACATTTTTAGAAATATCAATATCGGTCAGTAAATTACTATCAAGGTCTAATCTTGTTAGAGATAAATTTTGACTAACATCAATCGTAGTTAGTTGGTTATTATCTAAACTTAATATACTAAGTGCGGGGTTGTCAGTGATGTTTATCGCTGTTAATTTATTATCATCTAGATGCAACGTATCAAGTAACTGATTACTAGTAACATTAATACTATTGAGCTGATTACTATCAAGGTCCAGCCGAGTCAAAGCGGTATTATGACTGACATCAATAGCACTCAGCTGATTGTTATTCAGCCCCAATGTTTCCAGTAAAGTGTTGTTCGATACATCAATGCTGCTAAACTGATTTGCATCTAAACCTAATGAAGTTAGTTGCGTATTTGCACTCACATCGATGTTAGTCAACTGGTTACTATCAAGATCGAGTCGCGTTAAACGCGTGTTACTAGCAACATCAATCGTGCTCAATTGATTGTTATTCAGCCCCAATGTTTCCAGTAAAGTGTTGTTCGATACATCAATGCTGCTGAGCTGATTTGAATCTAAACCCAATAAGGTTAGTTGCGTATTTACACTCACCTCAATATCAGTCAACTGGTTATTATCAAGGTTTAACAATGTTAAAGCTGTATTACGAGTTGTATCAATCGAGTTCAATAGGTTAGTGTTTAAATCAAGCACAACTAACGCTGTATTTTTTGAAACATCTATGTGTAATAACTGATTTTTATATAACCGTAATTCCTTTAGCCGAACGTTGCTCGAGATATCAATTTCATCAAGTTTGTTTCCCCCAAGACTCACATCTTTTAATAACTTATTATTGGATAAGTTTATTGTAGATAACTGATTATCATATGCTTTAAAGTTCGTTAAGGATTTATTATTATTTAAGTTAATACTCTCTAGCGCATTTTCATAAACTCTCAGCTCAATTAACTGGCTGTTGTGCGTCAAATCAATGTTCGTTAGCTTATTATTACCTAAGCTTAAATCCGTCAGTTTACTATTATTAGACACATCGATTGTATTCAATTGATTATTAGAAAGCTGTAACTTTGTAAGATCAAGGTTCTTAGTGACTGATAAACTTGATAAGCTATTGTTTCTTAGGTCTAGCTCTTTCAAATCGGATAGTGCTGAAACATCGAGTTCGGTCAGTAAGTTACCATTTAAACTTAACGAAACTAACCCTGTATTTTTAGAAAGGTCGATTGTAGTTAGCTGGCTATTGTCTAACTTAATGCGCGTCAATTTAATTAACTGCGAAATGCCCACCATTGAGTCTATCGCATAGCCATCACAACTTAACGATGTAACTTCATGAATAAAATTATTGCCGCTATCTGACATACATTTTAGTAACTGTGGGTCAGCAATAACACTTGATACACTTACTTTCGGTTTAAATACGACAGAAACAGTACAATTAGTCTGAATTAATCCCGTTGTATAGGTTGTTCCTGACAAATTACCGCTGCACCCAGTGACGCTATCTAAAAAGTATCCCTCACCGGCGAGCAGATTAACCACAGCCGATTTGCCAAATTCAACATCTATACTTTCTCGGCTACTGGTTCCTTGTCCCTCAATATCAATAGACACACGATACGTCTGCGCAAATGGTTTATCATTTCCTTTATCTGAGCCTCCCCCACATCCACACAAAAATACCAGTAGGAAAAATGTACTCAAGCTCAGTTTCATTATTTTCATTAGTCAGTCTTCTATAAATATGCACAAATGCTGATTCACAGAAACAGTAAATAGACTTATTTACCGTCCTTATCTCACCCAACAATCTAAATAACTTTGTATGTGGGAAATGATTAATACAAAGCCATTACTTAGTATGAACTACATAAGTAAGTTTAACGGCTAAAGGCAATGATGAATAGTTATTATAGTACTATCATACTAGATTTATAGTGATAGGAGACAGGTAAAGACTCAAGCAGTCTCACCTGACTAATAGAGGTTTAGTTATTCATCACACGGTGTAAATGCTCGCAACATACTTTTCCATTGCAATATTAGGGTCAGCAATGGGTGTAAAACCGAACTGTTGATATAAACCATGTGCATCTTTAGTTGCTAACGTAAAGCGCCTCAGAGTCTGTAAATCTGGATGAGTCATAACGGCATCGATGAGCTTCTTCCCCAAACCCTGACCTCGGTATTGCTCTAATACAAACACATCAAGTAAATTCGCAAAAGTTGCATGGTCGGTAACAACACGCCCAAATGCCAATAATTGCTTACCATCAACAAGTGCAAAGCATAAAGAATGTTGTAACGCCCTCTTGAGCAAAGACTTATCGATTCCTTTGCTCCAATAACTGCGTTGAGCCAAATACCGATATACTTCATCAAATTGTGTAGCAGACAAGGTATGTATAAGTTGCATAATTTGCCCTTCCTTAAATAAAAATTAATGGTAAGCACGCGACCAACAGCAATGCCATCACGATATTAAAACGACTGCGCTGCTTTGGTTTGTGTAGATAGCGATTAATATATTTGCCAGCAAATACCCAAAAAACAGCACAACATATTCCAACCAAATTAAAAACAACCAATCCTAAAATCGCAGAGTCCCAAAATAGCTCTCCAGGAATGGTCAATGCACTACAAAGCGACAGTAACATGCTAATAGACTTAGGATTAATTAACTGAAAAACAGCCGCTTGATTGACACTCATGGGTTGCAATAGCACTTGGCTGTTTACTTGCGCCCCTGATTGAATAATTTTACTGGCTAAATACAAAATGTATCCGCATGCGATAGCTTGTAATGCAACATGCAAAATAGGCAACATACTGAACAAGCTCCCGAGTCCACACAGCATTACAATGTGCATTACCGTCATGCCAACACGGATCCCAAAAATATGCGGAATTGTGCGCTTTACACCAAACTTTGCCCCTGACAAAGTCAGTAAAATATTATTAGGCCCTGGGGTGAAAGCTGCTGTGAAGCAAAATAAAACCAGTGCAGGAATTAACGCTATTAACTCTTCATTGAACACTCTACCCCTCTTTAATTGTATTGATACAATATTTATTTTCAACTAGGACTATTTATTGGCATAATGATACAAAGACATCAATAAATTTATTGTTATGAATACAATTTGGCAGCCAGAATTATCACAGTTCACATCTTTATCAACACATCAGCCCAAATACCGCGCATTGGCGGAATTGGTTGAGCAAGCAATTGATGATCAACAGTTGGTTTTTGGTTGTAAACTACCACCACAAAGGCAATTGGCTGATCGCCTTTGTATAACGCATGGCACAGTAACCCGCGCTTATGCATTGCTAGAGCAACGAGGACTAGTTAATGCCAAGCTTGGAGCTGGCACATTTATCGCAGTTAGAGAGCAAACTTTAGATACTGCACTTGAAACAGACTTTGCTTCAAGTATGCAGCCTATGCTGGGGCAACAACAAGTTCTTGGTGCTGCAATGCAATCATTGGCAGAAGAGCCTGCTATGCTGCAAGAAGTTATGGTTTACAAACTTAACGGACTTGCACGTCATCAACAATTTTTTAAACAGTGGCTCAAAGACAAGGGGATTCATTGTGAACAGCAAGAAATTATATTTTGCCAAGGCGCACAACAGGCGATTTACGCAACATTAGCTACACTATGTCAACCTGGCGAATTGGTGTTGCATGAAGCTATGACATATCCAGGGTTTTATAACGCCTGCCAATCACTCAACTTGAAAACACAAGGCATTGAGCTTGGCAACGACGGAATAAACCTAGATGAGCTAGAAAGGCTATGTCAAAGTAGCGATATTAAAGCCATATACATCACACCAAATTGCCAAAATCCCACTAATTTACAATACAGTGAAGAAAACCTAGCGCAACTATTAGCACTGAGCCGACGTTACAATTTTTTTATTCTGGAGGACGACGTAAACTACTGTCTACCACAAAATTGGCGCCTTCCTTTGTGGCAAAAAGCGCCTGATAGAGTATTTTATTTGGCCAGCTTATCTAAATATTTTGCTGGCGGTTTACGTGTCGGTTATTTGTTAGCACCGATATTATGGCAAAAGTCTGTATTACAGCAACTCCATGCCCAGTGCTGGGCCGTTTCTATGATGAATTTTGAATTGCTAATGCGCGTAATGAAAAACCCTGATTTTGCCCACAATCAAGAAAAGCTAGCAAAAGAGTTAACCTACCGTATCGACACACTTAAAATGATAATGACTAAACATCAACTGCCAGCATCCTTTGCTGGGCTTAATGTATATTTACCTTTGCCATTGCATCTTAATATGCACTCTTTAACAAGTCAGCTAAAAGCAAATAAAGTCTTGGTGCGCGCCATAGACGTGTTTGTTAATCCCCATAGTGAACAAACTACACAACCAGTCAATGGTATTCGACTCACCCTTGGCGGACCAAACAACCGTGCTGAGTTTGATTTAGGGATCACCCGAATTGATGAAGTACTCTCACAACTTCCTCATACCCATGATGTCGTGATTTAAGTGGTTTAACATCAAAATATGCATTACGGTGAGTATATCTTTCATTCAATTAAGTTCATAAAAAATATACTCAAAAATCAAGCCCAAACACATAGTCTATAAAACATTAAGTCTTAATTAAAAATAGTAAGTCTGCTATAAAGTCATAATTTGCTGTTAAATATAGGTATTAACCTTAGGCTTATCGGTTAATAATACAGCTGCTTTTTCTTTATACAATTCAAATGTATCATCTAATATAAACTTTTCGACCGTATTGCGTATTTCCTTCATATACGAAGCTGAAATACTATAATCGTCTCGATCTGGTGCTGCTTTTGCTTGCGCAGTGGTAAGTTCCGCCTGATTAGAAAAATACGCAGCAACATCAATTTTCTCATTGGGGTCAACACGGCCACCGCCAAAAGAAAGTACCTCTAACGTCCCCTCTAAATCAAGGAGCGCTTCTCTCTCTTTAGATATGATCGGCGTGCCAAATCTACCAATCCTCGTAGGTTCATCATTACCGTGCTCTTTTGCATACTCTCTATGCATTGCGTTTACATCTTGAACAAGACTGTATAATTCATTGAGACTCATATTAGAGAAATCAAGATCTTCTTTATTAAAAATCTGCTCATAAGCACTGCCTTTGACTAAAGTTAAATCAAAATCGCTCTGTGTCTCATTTGTATCGGTATCAACCGTGCTGCTTTCATTGCCCACATCTGGGGCTGCCTGATTCTTTACTTGTTCACCCGTTACAGGCTCCAAAAAAGAAGCTTTATTGCCAATCTGGGTATGAAGTGAATTAATATTAATTTTCATAAAGATCCTTTTAAACTAGGTTACTTCACTTTATCGGCTTTGCCTTACAAAACTTAAAAATTACATTCAATTAACTTTTATGAGAGACGATTTATGAAACTGTTCTCATAAACCGCCTCTGGTAGGGTTAATTAGCCCCCAGATCTTACTTCATATGTCATACCGCCATATGTTTTAGAGCCTGTCGTTGTTCTATTCTCTACTTGCCAATAGTACTTACCAGCTTGGAATATTGACGTAGAAACAGCCACACTGTAACCACCAGCGACTTTTTTACCATCACTATCAACCAGTGTTACTTTAAAGTCATGCCCATCATAATTTCTCATAATACCGAAACTATACCTACGACAATTACCTCCATCATGCGTAAAGCTTGCAATCGTTCGGTTGTCACCCATTCTGACACTTGTGTATCGAGTATATACTGTCGGGCGACAGCGTTCATAAGCTTCTGCTGATTGACCGCCTTTATCTGCATTTTCAAATTCTATTATAGAATTAAACGCAGCCTCTTGATCATGTACTATTGGTGTATTTTCTAATGGTGTATTTAAAACTATATCAGGAGCACTCATTACATTAAATGAACAACTTGATGCAGCTAGTATTGCTACTGGGAGTAGATATGTGAACTTCATAACTTATATTCCTTATGAGCTATTGTTATTACGCCATAAAAACTATGACTTTATTAAAGTACTTTATTTTTTCATGTAAAACCACACTAAGTTCAATATTTTTTAAAATATAAAACTAAGCTATAACAACAACAAACTCGGTTATTAAAAGTACAGAAGGGGAAATTCACACTTTAAATTTAAAGATCAATAAACATATATTAATAACTAATAAAATTACTGGATAGTGTTCATTGTAAATGGTAGTGACAACTTTACTATATTAAAACCTGAAAAAACGGGTAACTATTTTATAGCATGCCTGCTTATTTCACTCATAAACATATTTATGGTTGGCTTTCACATACTAGTCTATGCACTTACCAGATTGACCATCACCAAGAGATAAAGGTAGCTTGGGATCTGCAATATGATAATACATTGATAAAATTTGCCACTTATCAGTTGCACGGTATAACTGAATACTATTTACACCCACAAAATCAGCGGCTATTTGCGCTTTATTCGAGCGTGTTTCAACAATGCTGTAAACATGAGCGAATCTATCATACTCTTCTACTGTTCTTGCTATTTCACATTCATAAAACCCAGTACTAGAAGGTTTATTCACCGCTTCGATAAACTCTGTGCCCAACATAGTCGAAAATACAGGTTGTTGTCCTTTAACTTGTGAGCCATAAACCGTCGATTTTGGATGTAATAACGTCTTTAACTTCGCAATATTAGGCTTTTCTTCTGGTGCATGTGACAACGCTTGCCACAATTGGCTCAAAGTTGTTTCAGGCGTACTATTAGCCATACAAGGTGCTGTCCCAAACAAGCAAAATAATATTATTATGAGTGAGCCGTTTTTCAATTTATCATGTCCTTTCCTATCACAGATTCATCTTTTTGGAGTATTGCTCAATATTCCGAATATGTTCTCTTTCATCAAATTACAAGTAAACTACTCTGCCCATTACACTAAACATAGCCTTGTAAGATTTGAGTCACACCATAATGCTTTTTAACCCGATACTCTATGTCACCGTTCTTGTGGTTTTATCTTTTTGACAGCTTGAGAGAACCGCTTAAGTTCCTCAATCTTATATTTGGTATGCACTCGCTTAGTTGACGCTGGCTGGTCAACAATGCTTAAGCCTGCACGTCTGGCAATTTTCGGCCGAATAGGCCGTGAAGTAAAGCCTCCGCCGCAGTTTGGACAGACATTTTCAAGTATTTCATCAACACACTTAACGCAAAAAGTACACTCATAAGTGCAGATCATTGCTTCTGTAGAGTCTGGTAATAAATCCTTATCACAGCACTCACAATTAGGACGTATCTCTAGCATACACAATCCTCAATCACTTGTTTTTCATCATACTGATATACTACCAATAGGAAACGAATTAGATACACTTTACCAATTAAATAACCTCCATTAATTCATAAAAAGTCTTTTCTGCTTAAGGGGTAGCCCCAATTTATTTGGCTTGATTAGTTTACTTACCATATCAAACTTAAAAACCACTGTGCTAAATAGAGGTTTTTATTAACACCTTTAATCAATACCTTATTCATATTAACCAATAAGATAAAGACAATTTTGCGCTGAGGAGACAGTGTGTTTCTAAAGTTATTGTAGTAAAGCTTGCTAAACGCTCGAATAAAGCAAATAATGACGCCCCAAAATCTGGGTAGTTACATAAATACTAGACATAGCTTTTATTTGAATCTATAAGGGATAGTTAATGCGCTTTATATTCACTTTGTTGGTAGTGGTACTTTTGGTGGGCTGTGAAGCAACACCTATTAATAATGCTGCAAACATCAAAACCAAACAAAAACTTAACTCTAATCTCTCTCTTCCTATTGCATTACCTATCGCATTTCACGTAGATAGAACTGTTCCGGAAAAGAAAGTAAACTTCATAGGAAAACTAGAAGAAGCAGCTCAACTGGTTACATCAGATTTCTTTATCTCGTCTGAAAAACTAAACAGCACTACAAAGTTTGCGTATTTAGTAAAATTAAAAGCTATTAGTGACTGGGATTATGCTTGGGGTGGGTGGAATTCAAATTTTCATATGACCATGCTAGATCACGAAGGAAATATTATTTTCCAAAAAAATATTAAGGCAAATGCCAGTGGCACTGGTGGTCTATACGATTTCAACGCTGTGTATAACGCTTTTGCAAAAGCTACAAAAGAGCTACTTATAGAGTTCTTAAATCAAAACTATGCGCAGATAGATAAGTATGTCAGTAGCCAATCATCTATTCTTAAAGCAAGAAAACCTATCAAAACATTCTTCCATGACCTCAAGCCAATCAACTCCGGTACAGGCTTTTATATCAATAAAAGTGGAGAGCTCATTACTGCCGCTCATGTAATTGATGAATGTATCTATTATGAAACACAATTTAAAGGCCAGCGCTTTGATGCTGAATTAGTTAGCAAAAGCAACTTACTAGATGTAGCAGTTCTCAAAACTAAACACAATAACTCTCACAGTGCTACATTTAATGTTGAAGACCAAATAAGCTTGGGAAAACAGGTCTTTACCACCGGCTACCCATTAGCTGGGATCTTAGCTGATTATCCATCTCTTACTATGGGAAATATTAGCTCACTAGGAGGCTTAAAAGGCGCGCAAGGCTATTTCCAATACTCTATTCCCATTCAACCAGGTAATAGTGGAGGTGCCATTATCGACTTCAAAGGTAACCTTGCGGGAATGGTAACAAGTAGTCTCAACCAAGTTATGATGCTGAAGAACTCAGGTACAACATCGCAAAACGTCAATTTTGGCATTCGCGCAAACTTATTAAAGCGCTACCTGAATAAAAACAATGTTACGTATGAAGTCAGTGAAAATAGTGCTCAATTTGAAAAAGCATCTGCTGATGCCACTGAATATTCAACACAAGTATTATGCTATAAATAAGAGGCTTAAATGAAATTAATCAAAAAAGCAGCGATTGCAGTCAGTTACATAGGTGTACTTTCTTTTGGTGCGTTAGCGCAAAATGATCTTAAAACGGAGATCTCAAATACGACAAAAACTGCACTAATCGAATATGATCACTCATCACCTGTTTACCCTCCAGTATTCTTTGTTAGCAATGTCGAAAACGAGTTGTTTTTAGATAAATTTAATAAATATCAAGCTTTTGAAACACTTGATAAAGAAGCTGTAGGGTTACCAATAGGTGTCCGGGTACTCAAAGGCCATAAAACAAAACAAGACTCAACACAGTTTTCATCTATGATGCTATCTGCTTCAACCTTAGGGCTCATCCCTTTGGTGTCGAATACTGAGTTTAAAGTTCGATATGATGTGTTTGTACAAGGAAAATCCATAGCGCATTTCGAGTACTCTATGGATTCAAAAGATATCAATAATATGTGGACCGCAGCATATAAGGATCATAAAACAAAGCCTTCGGAGATACTGTTTTTACAAGATACATTACCAAAGTTTCTAACCGAATTAAAAGGGGATCCTAAAGTACAAGCCGCTTTTTCTGAATATCGTGAATATTTCAACTAATAGTATAATTGGACAACATAGCTTTCCATATGGTAGCTATGTTGTTTAAAAGTTCACGATATAGAGTTGCTCATACTTTATATCCATTTCCGTTACTTTCGTGAATACCCAAAGCAATGCGGTGGATAGCATTTCTATTCACCCTCTCGATAAATTGGCACATTTATAGAGCTGTTGTTATGCCATTTGATCTGCAGTGGCTCTTTTGCATCACTTATATTTTCGTCACTCACATCTTTACCGGTGCCATAATTTATCTGTGCAAACGAGTTTTTATTAATATTCAGTGTCACCAGTAAGCGACTCCCTTTACTTAACTTACGGCTCACCATCCTGGTTTTATCAAATGGAATTGACGTTACCTTGTAAGGCGTAAGCAAGCTTCTTTTACTCATGTCTTTTGCATAACTCGCTCGGCCTAAAAAATAAGACAAGTGAAATAACGCCCCATTTGGCATCACCTCATACAACACCACCCCGATATCCATATCTTTTTTATTGATAGTGGCTTTTATCTCCCCAGAGAATGTACCCGAAACTTCAATTTCAGTGTCAAATGGCGCACTTATAAATGAATAGCCATTGGATAAATCGGGCTTTTTACCAACGATTGGGTAAGGGTAATAATCATTATTGGAGGTTTTCCTATCTGAAAAATCTACTTCTTGATACAAAAAACCTGATTCTGAGGGATAAGCCGAAGTTAATTGATTTTTATCTCCACTTTTGAGGTTACTCAAATAGAGCGTCAGTACTTCATTACTTTGTTTTTCAATCGATGGAGCATGCTTCCATTCGTTGCTCCCCATTACTTGATAATTTATTTTATCTTTTAGCAGGCTCGGTTTTTGCGCCCCATAAAATATATGATCCATCCATTGATAAGTAATTTCTGACGTATCAAAATGCGCTACAGGGTCTATCGTATAACTTCTTAACGTCGATGACTTTTTCACCGCCTGCGCACCAAAATGGTCATAGGGACCTATTAGTAAATAATGTTCCGCATTAGAGTTATACTTGTAGTGCTCTTTCAGATAATGCAAAGCTGACTGTTGGCCATCGTCATAATACCCAGTGATAGTTAACACTGGAATGTTAACCTTAGCGAATTCATCTTTATAAGGGACCATGTTCTGCCAATACTTATCGTAACTTGGATGTAATAACCAACGCTGTAGCCACTTATTTTCTAGACCATCGACACTATCTACTTCACGATAAGACTTACCGCTTTGATACCACTTTTCATTTAATTCATTCCAACGTTTATGGTCTGAGTAAATCTCATTATCGAGCGTTTTGTTATTCGTCGTATAAAAAGGCCATGCATAATTCACGAATAGAAAAATATTGTTCTCCATCGGTAAGCCATCACCGGGATTATTAGCCACATAGGGTACAATTGTTTTTAATGCTGGTGGCAAATGCTTTAGTGCGGCCCATTGTGTGAAACCATCGTAGCTACCGCCAAACATACCAACTCGACCATCACTCCACCTTTGTTTACTGAGCCAATTAATAACATTGCTGGC
Source organism: Pseudoalteromonas sp. MMG013 (assembly GCF_018100885.1). Classification (NCBI taxonomy): domain Bacteria; kingdom Pseudomonadati; phylum Pseudomonadota; class Gammaproteobacteria; order Alteromonadales; family Pseudoalteromonadaceae; genus Pseudoalteromonas; species Pseudoalteromonas sp. MMG013. Next base: position 45,201 of record NZ_JAGJEE010000035.1, read on the forward strand.
ATCTTCTCCATCATGTTCATACGGGATGGGTATATCAGGGCTATGACCTTTCCCGCGTGTGTAAGCGACGGCCCCCGCATAACCACGCGCTGCAGACTCTCTTATTTTGGAAAATTCCTTTTCTGCATTATGATAGATAGTAAAATTCAGTAAGGTCGGTAGTGTTTTCTTGTTGTTTTTTGGTCGAACGATCATTGCCGCTACGTGTGCGCCGTCGGGCATTTTTATCAGTACATTCTTGTCGATAATATAACGTTTATCATCATCCTCAGCGATTAATGACCCGACAAATGGCGCCCAAAGTTGATGGGCTTGATAATGTTGGAAATGTCGTAGTAACTCAATCGCTGCTACCCGTGATATTTTTGTTTTATGTTTATGCTTTTCAAGTACTAAATCAAAGGCTTGATGGGTCTCTTTTACGTCACGTTTAAACCACTGTATTGCTTTACTCGCACGCTTATTATCGAGACTCGCAAAGACAGTACGAAAAGCCTGTGAAAACACGCGCTTCAGGCTCGGTTCATTCGACCACAACCCATTTTGGACCTGAGCCACGACATAAAACGGTACTAGCGATGCGATTAACTCGCCGTTATCATCTCCTTTGATTTTTTTTAGCTGCTCAAGTGTAAGCAATGCTTTCCCATGTAAACCTGCCGCACTTTGCACTCTAAATAGCATGTCATTGTCTAAATGACATGCCGACTGCTCACATAGCGTTAATACTTGCTTAGCCAGTTGCTGCATCGAAGCGGCAAGTGCCGTGTCGTCTTTCGTCATACTCTCTGGCAGGACTAATTCAGTTGCAACTACACTCGTATGCGTTGCTACACAAATAAGTAGCAAAAATAAGAAGTTTTTCATGTCATTTTCCCTAATGTATTTCCGTTAATCATGCGGCTAAATAAAGATAATACGAAGCGGCATTGATATTTTTACTATAACTATTCAATTGAATTTTTAGTTTTTCTTTTCACGTTTAAATGAGGTTTGATCATGTAGGATTTTTAACTACTACCACGATTTCCTTTAAGCTTTAAATTAACAGCTATCGTGGCCCACTATCATTTATAGTAGGTAGGTATAATATCGAGTATAAAGGTAAACTTTTACACAAATTGCTAATAGTTAAGACGCTTGCATACTACTTATATGAAACGCCTTTGTCATTTTTAAAATCTCACAGCTTTTATTTTAGAGTTGCGCTTTAACAAATTTTAAGGTCATGCGATCAGACTCACCAATGGTGATATATTTCTTTTGGTCTTTTTCCTTCAACGCTAGGCTCGGAGGTAATGTCCAAACACCTTTATCATAGTTCTTCGTATCTTTCGGGTTTGCATTTATTTCAGAGCTGGCGACTAATTTAAACCCGAACGACTCAACCACATTCACAAGATCTGTTTGCTTCCAACGGCCACGCTTTGATGCAGATACCCGATCTCCTTTATAATTTTCATTTTCCCTATGCTGCACAATGGCCAACGTCCCTCCCTCTTTTAATAGTTGCCTTGCCTGCTTTAAACCATTGTCTAATCGCGCTTGATTTTGCCAGTTATGCATTGTACGCGTAATGAAAACAACATCTAACGACCCTTGCTCTACTGCGGAGCCTTTGGTTACAGGAAGAAAAGCCCCAATTGCATTGGTGCCATATAAATCAGGATTGTTTTTAATTTCATCTGGGTAAGCAGCCAATTTTTTAGCCCATTTAGGCCACTTACCGTAGTATTCAGGGTTGTGCTGCAAACCAACATAACGGCCTTTGTCTTTTAGTAAAGGAGCCAGAATATGGGTATACCAGTTTCCACCAGGGGCAACTTCACCTACTGCTGAAGTGTCTTTAATACCCATAAATCGCAGTACCTGCTCAGGATTGCGATATTGGTCTCGTTCAATCTCTTTTGTTGTTCTGTGTGGGTTTTCATGCACTGCGCGCCATATCGCATCCTTATCTTCAGGGCCAGCAAGCGCACTGCTGGTGTATAAACTGGATAATACGAACATCGTTCCAACAAGTAATTTTTCTATACACATAATCCTTTCCCTTATCGTTGATTTTATATGGTTATATTTCACAACACTTAAAGATAATAATATTTATTATCTGTGGTTTTATTAACTACAGCCTGATACTAATTAAAACAACAATAACATATTAACCTGAGCCATTATTATTGTTTGATATTGGCAAGATTTATGAGATTTCATTTTTATGCGTTTCATACTCCGTTGAACTAAAGAGATTTTTAAATGTAAAGGCATATGGCGTATCGCCATTTTTACGAAGGTACATTAATTTATCTACGGCCTCCTCAACGGTTGGTATATGACCAGTCGGTATCCACCACAGTACATAACTTTGTTCTGGAAGCTGATGAAACCATTCTTTTTTACGGCTTAAAAAGCTTTTGTGATGCGTTTTAAACATAAAGTGCTTAAGTGCATCTGTTGATGCCCAAACCGACATGTTTAGTATAATTTTAGGGTCTGAGAAAGCCTTAATCTGCGTCGCATCGCCAGTTTCATCTTGCAAACGCCAGATGAACCCCTCACTTAAATCGGCAAGATGATTGACCGGTTCCAAATTATCTACAAAGTCTGCCATATTTTCAGACTCTAAAGCATATTTCGCTTTGGCTATATTCAATTGAGCAAGATGCATAATTTCCTTCTTCAATCTCCAGTGCCTAAAAGTATGGCCATGTTAAACTGATTGTAATGTAACCCGAAATAGGCACATTTTGCAAAAAATGCCGTACTACCCAATTACTTTATATCATTTAACATCCTTTTCTGCCGCTTGTCGGGATAAAACTTGTTGTTCTGCGTAAAGCTTGCGTAAGTACACTATTCAGCTACTTCATTATCAGAATTTCCCGCTCCCCACTTCCTTGCCTGATCAAAGTTACTCCTAGCTCCCTCATGCTAAATGACTATCATCTCCATACAAAAAAGCACGGTGTACACACCGTGCTATCAAAGGACTGTAAAACGTTGCAAACAAATCACTTAAAGCATTCCTAGCAACACTCCGTTGTTAGTTAACCTCAGCTCTAGATAAGCGAATTTGCCCAATAAAGCTATTTTTCTCACTCTCTGCGTTGCTTTCATTTGTAATAACCCGCTATTACTGCATAAAAGCGCCTTGATATTGAACAAAATAGCATCATTGGATTGTAAGTAAGCTTATTTTCAAAACATTTTCTATTCCAAAACCCTTATCCAAACCTGAGGTTAATTACATAACATACAATATTAATCAGGCAGATTATCCGTGATAATATTAACACCTGCGCCGTTTAAAATGCCTGAGCAATTTGGACAAGCGACAAAGTCAGCGCCAGTTTTAGCTTGCTCTTTAGAGACTCGAACCGTTGCAATTGTAATCTTTTTTAACTCTTGCTCAGTCAGGGTAACACCTTCATTTTCAGCCAGATTTACTATCCTATTAAACGCTTGTACTTCGGCATGCATTCCTGGCAAGCCACTCACTTCGTTTAACAAGAGGTCACCACCGCCAGCCTCATTGGCCTGTAAATACTCCGTAATATATTTTCTTGTTGTGTCGTTCAATGTGTTCCCTACTTTTGCATATTCCGCTTCTACTTTTTTCATATATTTTTGAATGTTATCTATGCGGTAATTTGCTTCTCCTGGCGCCTCAGAACTCACTGTCGTGATCCAACTTTCATTTTTCACCTGAGCATATTTAACATTAATATTAATGTTTCCATCAGTTTGTAACAGTTCATCGTTAACACTCATTTTAGCTCTGGCGTATGCGGCCGCATTCTGCGTTCTTTTGCCACTAAGTTGCCCAATCTCGCCGCCGCCTCGCCTTTCCGACCAATACTGGCCTTCTAGTGACACCGCTTTTTTAAATTTTTCATCTTCATTAAGTTCAGTGTTACCGGTAATACCTTGTTCTGCTATTTCTTCACCGGCATTGGGCAGTGCACATGCACCTTCCCCACCTGCAGCAAAGGCTGCAAAAGACATTAAGTAAAAGAAAGCAACTAAAAATAATCTTACATACATAATAAAAACCTCAATAATCAAATGGCTAAATAGAGCAAACTTGGCTAAAACGCGTTTCAGATAACTCTTCACCCAACTCCGTTGCTGCAGACCCTTCTTCTGTAACTTCTGCGCTCTCTTCACTTCCAACCGTGTCTAACTCGATTTCGCTTGCATCCGTTGTTCCAAGCTCCTCAAGCAATCCATCAAACTCTTCACCAAATAGTGAGCCTGTAAATACATAGTCCAACAATGGTCCACTGATCAAAGGCAATAATATTTCATCCCATCCGCCTGAGATATGCGTTTTTTCTACGCGCATAAAGCGTGCGATTTGGCGTTTTTTTATCTCTGCGATATCACTTTCTTCTTGATGTAGTTGAACTAAGCCACAATCAGCCAATGTATCTTCCGTCAATATGGCTTTTTTGCTTGCATCATCTAACTCGCAAAAAGACTGCAACACTTCATTTGGAGCGCTATACGAACGTTGCGCATACTCATAAGCTGCGTGATAAATTATTGATTCTCTTCTTAACGGTCTATCGTTAGCGGGGATCCACTTTTGACCATACTGATTCAGTATTAAAGAAGAGGCTTTATACAATTTGTGATAATTTTGACCGTTTTTCGCATAAAAGCTATGCGCAGCATCTCGCCCTTGCAATTTTTCTATTGTTTGCAATGCCGCCGCCATAGTGCCAAAAATCACCAACGGTGCATCATAAGCGGGCAGCATTGAATAAGGTGAGGCGGTATAGTTGGCGTGTTCAGGCATCGTTGCAAAAGCCTCAAACGCGAAGGTGCTCAAATATGGCTTGTAAATCCCATCAGACAAAAGATAATGACGAGATTCAATTTCTTTAAACCAATCGGTACCTTGCACATACTGATTTAGATATACATTATGTACCAAAGAAAAACTTTGTGCGGCTGGGCGCATAGCAGCTAATGCATTCGTGTCTAAGGTGTCAGAAAGGTATGTGCGAAACTGCTGTTTCTCTTCGCTTGATAACCCTACAGTCGCCAAGTAACCTAGGTATTCAATGGCATCTAAGTCCATTTTTCGTTGTAAGAACTTATCTGACAACAGATAATTTTGAGCTTGTTTATAGACGGCTGAAGCAGCTGAAACCATGCGCTTATGGCTAAAATTTTGCACTTTGTCTGCGGTGACACGTGTTGGTAACTTAGCCACTATAAAGCGCGGCGTAAGTGCATTAGTTTGTAAATCACTAAAATCAGCGGCATAAGAAATACAGCTATCAGTCTGCTTCACATATGAAATGTTACCCGTTGTTTTACAGCGTGTATCTGCTAAATAAGTTAAGTGATCTTTGTCTATGTAAGTAGGTAATACCATAGAACTTAAATCCGTCACGGAACCTGGTTCTCTATTGCCAGTCGCTGACACGGCGAGATTTTTAAGCTGTTCCCACTCGGCAGGTGTCATAAAGCGTTTATCATATATTTGAAACTGGTCCCCCTTCTTGTTCTCAACGGTAATTACCGACTGCATCGGATAAACATAGTCAGCGCCAATTATTTTGCTTTGATACTTAATTTTATCAAGCATAATGCGAACATCTTGATGGCTCAGCGCTAAAAATACCGAGCTTGTATCGTCAAAATAGCTCTGCGTTTGCGCCATATCAGGTACTTCATTGATCCTAAACGTCAAGTTTTCAGGGTAGTCTTGTTCTTTTAAAGGCGCGTGAAACGATTCAAAATCAGCAACGGTTGCTTTTTGTGCGAGTTGTAAGCTCTCTGGATCTTTGCCATCAATACTTGGTACATTCCCAATACCACTGAGGTGCCCTAAGGTTGATATAGTGAGTGCGGTATGAGCATCGCTATCTAGCCACAATGAGTGATTACGGTTGCTTTGCAATAACGATGCGCCATTATCGGCAATGAGCTGTATACCTGTGTTTTCTTTCGCGTCATTGAAAAAATCAATTTTGAATACCGATTGTTCACCGCTAGGCGCTGTTGTTGGTGAAACAGTTAACTTACCCGCAACGCGAGTGAGGTATTTATCAGACAAGCTACCAATATTATGTCGTAATCTCAGTCGCACCTTATCATACTGAGGATCAACAACTTCGATCTCAAATTGTGCTAGCTCGTCAGTCTGAGCATTCTGGTGTCCAAAGTATAGATACTTTGAGCCGCTGGGGTAAATAGTCGCCACCTCTTTTGGGTCTGAAGCTTTGCTGAACACAATCGTGTCTTTATCAGTATAAGCATAACCACCTACCCTGATATGCTTTTCTCCCCCGAGTTTTTTGGCTGCTTCACTATAAACGACCTGACCTACGCCACCACACTTACCATCACCAGCCAACAAAATAGCATAAGGCACACCTTTCAAGTGCTCAAGCGCTACCCAATAATTGCAATTTATATTTGGTTTCTCTGTAACTACAGTACTCAGTCCATTGATTGTAATAGAAAAATATTGGCCATGATTGGTATATGGCAAGTATCTTCCATCGATCCAATTTCCTATACTACTTTTTAAACTGCTTTGGGTTATGCCAAAACGTTCTATCACCGCATCATCTATTTTGATACTGGCACTGTATGCTGCTGTGGAAAAAGCCGATGCCACTGCAATTAAGCAGCATCGTTTACTAAATAAACTATTGATCATATTAGCAATTCCTGTTGTAGGCTCACATAATATTTTTCTGTGTGCAAACCTAGTAAATAAAACATTCTCGCTCTGCTTTGATCTATACTGCTGCGACCTGTGTGTCGTGGCCGTGTAAGCGCATATATCAAGCTGACAAAAATGGAGATGATTAAGCAAAAAATGATCGTAAGCCGACCGTTCTGTGCAAAAACACCGACAAGCTAACACCGCAATAACCAAAGTCATTGTGAATTATCCTTAGTAAATCTTAAACCATCTTAAAAAATAATAAGCTTTAAAATCAATGGTATGAAAACTTATATTTGACAAGAACAGTAGAACTTCCATGAGAAAAGTGTTAAATGATAGAAAAGTTGAACAGTAAACATGAAGAAAAGTTAGACCTAAACACACTAAGGCACTTTATAAAAAGGTTATTCCTGCCGCTTACCCTATTTCTCACTCGTACAAAGGTCCTTTACGACAAAAACGTATACGTACCTTTCCTGCTCAGTAAATTAATATCAGTAAGTTACCAGTGTAAATAACCTCAGCTCTGGATAAACGAATTTGCCCAATAAAGCTATTTTTCTCACGCTCGGCGTTGCTTTTGTCCTGAGTATTCAGCCAAAAACACGATCCTGTAAAGTATGAAAGGCATTGGCAAAATTGCTGCTGCCTCCATCATCAGTAACTTACCTGAACTTGGCTATATGTCGAACAAAGAAGCGAGTTCTTTATTAGGTGTTGCACCAATGAATCGCGAAAGTGGACGCTATAAAGGGCTCCGTAAAATCCAAGCTGGCGCACCGTTTTATACATGGCAATGATGTCAGCCATCCAATCTAACCCTGTTTTTAAATCAACCTATCAGCGATTAGTTGCTGCTGGGAAACCGAAAAAAGTAGCGCTTATTGCATATGTCAGGAAGATGATTGTGATCCTAAATTCGATGCTCAGAGACGGTGTTATGTGGGAAGCGCCAAAAACTTAAAATTAGCTATTGACGCCATAGTCTCTTGTTATGCCTACAAATTCGGTGTTAAGAATAAAGAGTAATTCCCAAAGCGAATTTCGGCAGTTTCTTTATGTTTAGTTTGAACACTTGGAGAAGATATTAACACTTCTTTCCCATCAGATAAGTCATATAGTTTTGTACTAACTAGCACGGTTCCATCGCTCTTTTTAGTTGAAGTGAATGTGATTTTTAAAACATCAGAAATTCTCATTTCACTTTCCGAGTTTTCTTCATTCAGTATTTGAACGTTTGCTAACTCTTCGTTGTTTTCAGTTAATTCTAAATCAACCATAATTGATTGCGCTGTCGCAGGCAGCATTACCAAACCTGACAAAATGATACCTACAGCACCAAATAAAGTAACTAATTTCGACTTTAAAGAATAGGCAGGTTTGTTTAAACACTCTTGGATATCTTTAATGTCTATTTCAAGTACCGAAGCAAGTGATTTTACCGATTCTAATGAAGCGACACCTGTCTTTTCAATTCTCTGAATTGTCCTTAAACTCAACCCTGACACTTCAGCAAGTTGAGTTTGACTCCAAGCTCTAGTACTTCTTTGGGTTTTTATTACATCTATATTTACTTGCATTTCCATTGTTCAAATCCTCTTAATTAAAGTTGCCAATAATATGGAGAGAATTTACCTTTTTGTATACGTTAAGAATGTGACATTTATATGCCAAGCCTACGCCATGTAGGCATAACCCCCTAATAATGGACAAAAAATTGTTTGCTAAAATGCTGAGGGACGAAAACAGCCAACTATTTTTTGTCCTTATTAATTAGCTTGATACTCATTGAGCCTCCTCCCTAGCACCGCGATTATTCGCTACGCTAAACAGGCAACCAAACCTACAGGAGAAAGCTCAATGAACTTTTACAATAACATGCATCCATATTATTGTGGAATCGATTTACACGCCAGACTTCTTTTCGTCTGTATTATTGATAATACGGGACTTACCCTCGTTCATAAGAAGATTAAAGATGACCCAGAAGCACTACTAAAATTACTTCAACCCTACATCGGCGATATTGTTGTTGGCGTAGAATGCATGCATTGTTGGTATTGGGTCGCTGATTTTTGTAAAAACCATAATATCCACTTTATTCTCGGCCATGCCCTCTACATGAAGGCTATACATGGTGGCAAAGCTAAAAACGATAAAATAGACTCCTATAAAATCGCTAAGCTTATGCGGGGTGGCAACTTCCCTCTTGCCTATGTTTACCACAAAGACATGCGTGCTACGCGTGACTTATTACGTCGCAGAACCAAAATTGTTCGCCACGGCGCCGATTTAAAAGCCCATGTCTCCAACACTGCAAGCCAATACAATTTACCCGCTCATAATGTTAATTTGAAAAATGTCTGTGACAGAGAAAAAATGCGTTATTACTTCCCCGACCCTGTCGTACAACGTTCTATTAATCTCGATATGGGCATACTTGATTGCTATCAAAAAGAGCTAAAGCCTTTAGAGCATTACATTGAACAAATGGCCAAACAACATAACCCCGTTCACCTTAGTATATTGCAAACCATTAATGGCATAGGCCGTATTCTAGCACTCACCATTATTTATGAAATTGGTGATATCAATCGCTTTCCAAGCGTGCAAAAGTTTGCTTCTTATAGCCGGCTTGTTAAATGCAAAGCTGAGTCAGCAGGTAAAACCTATGGCACACAGGGCAATAAAATTGGTAATGCACATTTAAAATGGGCTTTCTCTGAAGCCGCTGTATTGTTATTACGCCATAACTATAATGCCACTCAATACCTTGAAAAATTACAAAAAAGAATGAGCAAAGCCAAAGCATTGTCAGCGCTGGCGCATAAGCTGGGTCGATGTGTTTACTATATGCTTAAAAAAGAGACTGTGTTCGATGAAACCCGATTCTTAAAGCGTTAGTCACGGTACTGAGTGAGCTGAACGTCTAACTGGATAAAAGGCTGAGCATCAATCAATTGGGTGAGTAAATAGCCATTAAGCTATAACCTGATCATATGCCTAACGACCAAAGTCATTTGGCTTGATTAGACGCTCAGTACGCGTGCATTAATATAATAAGCAAAGTCGCTTACACCTGACTTGAGCCTGAAACTAACTGGATCACAATGATGAAACCAGCCGCCTTGAATAGTGCCATGATGAGGTTAACCGATGAATGTCTCGGCTCTGGCGTCCTGCTTCGCTCTACTGCCTAAATCCTTTTAGGCATAGTGCCCCTGCGAACCCATAAGGAAATGGAAAAAAGTAGGCAGCGATGAGATCGCAATAAGAGAGCCTCACTATGTGTTTGCCGTAAGCAACTTGCTTAACAGCCACATCGACAGACGAAATAAACGGATTTGTTTATTGATTTAGAGTTGGCCGTCACTTATAAAAACGGCCAAAAAGAACACTAATGCTTATTGACAGAGTTAAGGCTCATATGTGTTATATCTTCACACTCTCACAATGCCAGAGCCAGGAGTTCTTAGCTCATTAAGCCAAGACTTGATGTTATCCCCATTAACTTCTTCAATAGGATAACTTCTAGCTGACACCGTTTTTCTAGCTCCAGGACTAAACTCCGAAGATGTTACCAATATCCCTAGCTCACTACCTTCATGCATGGTATCTGCATATAACCCTTTAACTGTAACTTTATCAATTTTTGATTTGGTTCTTTTACACTGAACAATATATTTAGGAGATCCTTTATCCGCGTCATTCCATACTCTTACATCGACACCGTCGTCATTACTTCCGGGACCGAGTTCAACGGTATAACCGAATTTTGCAAAGCATTCAGCTGTTAATTCTTCAAATTTTCGCCAATGAATTTGACCAATTTTTTCACTATTTACTGATAGATAATCTATAAAGCGCTGATCTAGAAAAGTACCTTGAGAAACAACGGGGCTGTATTCTTTGAATAAATCTTCGAGATTTAGTACGTCTTTAAATTGATTAAAACGTAGTGCTGTATTAGGACTATGCTCCATTAGTTCAGCATAACCTTTAATTAGTTTCATTATTGAATCGAAACCACGCTTCCCAAATTTTTTGTGGGCTTCTTCTATCATTAAGGTCGGGTCTAATGATTTTTTATTTTCTTTCGCTGCACGTTCCATCTCTAAAGAAATATTTCGTTGATATATTTCTTGTATGTCTTGGGCAAATTTCATTCCCCCTATTTTTTCGATCTCCCTTGAAATCTGAAATATCTCAAACATTCCTCCATACGGTTGTTTAGTTACACCAACCTTGTGTAGAAGCTCATAGTATAGAGAATCATATTCTTCTGACCGAATACGCAGTCCATACTTTTCTGAGTTTGATATATCATCGTCATAGCCTGTCCCGCTTAAAAGATCACACATGTGCTCTATTGACGCTGCTATACCAGATTTATAGCCGATGATTTCATGTAAATGATCAGCGAATCGCCCTTTTTCAAATGTGATAGAACCCACGGAATCTCCTGAAGATATAACTATTTAGTATTTATGCAGCACGTGGTTTGTGCTGCATAATCGCTTGTTGGACTGAGCCGCTACCTGCTCGGTGTGTCAGAGTTGGTGTTATTTATGCTATGGGAATTTGTTTTTATACCAATCTGCATAAAGGTTAAGTCAATTTTACCCAATCTCTTGAGCACATCTTTC
>NZ_JAGJEE010000036.1:0-56150 GCF_018100885.1 Pseudoalteromonas sp. MMG013
TTGAATATACATAGTCATCGACTAACACACCTTTAATCATGGTGTTCTTTGCCACTACTCGAACACGAGTAAACCCTACTTTTTCAAGCAATTTATACGAGCTGATGTTATCTGTGGCGCAAATTGCAATCAGTTCTTGAATCGCAAGTGTCTCAAAAGCATACTCAACTAACAACTTCAGGGCATGGCTCGCGTACCCTTTGCCCTGAGCCTGTAGCTTTAGCATAAACCCAACTTCGCCAACACGCCTATTTTTATCTAAGAGCTGTATACCAATATTGCCGACTTTCTCATCTGTTTCAGCATCTGTAATACTAAAATGCCAACTTTCACTCATGCATGATGTTTTTGCTATACGCCGACTGAAGTTAGCGCTAAGTACATCCAGTGGTAAACAATCGTACACATAGTACATTACATTTTGACATTGATTCATTTCTAAAAATAACGCCCAATCAGATTGGTTAAGCGGCTCAAGCCTGACATTATCATTGAGTATGTTCATTTAATTAACCTAGGGGCTGTTGATCTTTGCTGTTCTATTTTTGTTCTCTTTGAGCGTGCTTTTATCACGGCGCTTAATGTGTAGCCTAGTAATCTAAGCGGATATTAAGCAACAAAGAGAAAAGGGCGCTCAAAAGAACCGGTAGGCAGCGCTTGATGGGCTTTTCTACTATGTTATCGGCTGACTCACATGGAATAATCATGCTACGCAGCCTCTGCCTTGTATAAAAGCCAATCAAACTGCTGCAAAAACGAACCTGAAAGATCAACAGCCCCTATAATGACATAAGCCGAATTGGCCTATCTTTACAGCATATTACTTATTCTTAGAGAAATAAAAAAGGCCGCTTATGCGGCCCTACTCTAAGCTAATAGATTTTATTACGGTGTTGCTGTGATATTCACAGAAACACCTGTCGCAGTACTATAACCATAAACATCGATATACCACGTGCCTGCTTGCGGGTTAGTAAATGCGCAATTTTCAACATTACCACCAGCATAAGGTCGGCAATCCCACTTCGAACGAGTAGATGCTTTGCCATACGTTACATACAAATCAGCATCACCTGTACCGCCTGACATTGCAACGTTAAAGTTTGAATAACCATCCGCTAAGTCAAACGTATAACGAACCCAGTTACGGCGCGAAACATTAATGTTATTTGTTGTCTCATCAATTGCCGGTAAGTCACCACCTGGTGTACCTGAACAACCATTTGCATTTAAGTGATCAACGGCTGCTTTTGCTTGAACTAAACCATGGCCAAACTGCACATCTCTTCCTGGTGCACCTAAGTCTTCCGCTGTTGCTGTTAACACAGTACGAATTTGTGCAGCGGTACAGCTTGGGTGATGACTCCATACCAATGCAGCAACACCAGCAACATGAGGAGAAGCCATTGAAGTACCGGTCATTTTTCCGTAATTACCTGGGCTGATATTAATAGCCGCCGATGTACCTGCATCAGCTAGCATGGCTGCACCAGCAACATCAGTCACTGTTAAACTTGGAATCGTTGTTTGGTTTGAATCACCTAAAGTGCCGCTGAAGCTCCCAGCTGCATTATTATATATAATCGCGCCTACGCCGCCACTGTCTTCACAATTCTTAACTTTATCATGGAACGAAATAGCACCACGTTGAATTAAACACACCTTACCATTGGCACCATTGTCAGTCGCTTCGCCAGTTGCAAAATCATATAAAGAAGCAGTAACAACACCTTGGTTTTCCATTGCATTGGTATCGTACGAAATACTATTTACAGTTAAAGATACTGAAGAGCCATCACCTTCTGGGTAAGTCGATTGCACATCAACGCCTGGTGCTGCAATTTCTACTTGGCTATTCTTTTGTGAGCTGGTGTATAAATCTTTATTTTTATCTACACCACCAACTGACATAACTGAATCATATGATGCAGGGAAACTTTCTAGATCCGTTGGATTAGATAACACCCCGTCATTTCCTGCTGCGGCAATTAATAACATACCTGCATCTGCAGCGGCTTGCATACCATTACGTTCAGTCGTGCTTGAACCTGCCCCACCTAAGCTCATGTTTACAACATCAGCACCTGCCGATTGACATTTGTTAACTGCGTCAACAAGCTCTGATGAATATCCCCAACCACTTGCATTAAATACTTTAATAATATGCATTGAAGGATCTGTGCCAATCACACCTCGAACGCCAATACCATTGTTCAATGCCGCTATTGTGCCAGCCACGTGTGTACCATGTGGGCCACCATGTTCAAACCAGTTTCCTGTGCCTCTGTCATTGGTGCCTGATATAGTTCCACCGTTAGAACCCATATCTTCATGTGGCAAATCTAGACCAGAGTCAATTACACAGATCTTTTTACCGCCGCTGGCTGCCGATGCAACCATATCATCAACCTGATCAGCTTGAACTAAACTAATGCCATAAGGGATATCTTGAGACATTAGACGACGTGGTAAATCTTCCTCAACGTATTCAACATCGCTGTCTTCTTGTAGTGTTTGCAGCTGTGCGCTGGTTAATGGTGTTACAACGGCATTCAGACTCGGTTTGAATTGTGCATTGTTAATTCCTAGGTTAAACATTCTAGATTGAGTGAGATGTGACATCTCACCTTCGCTGCCCATTACAGCTGAAGTTGTTCCTGATTTATATTTAACGATATAACGCTTTGGAAGAGGCGATTTATTTGCTTCTTCTAGCATTGGTGCTGCCTGTAACGACGCTGAAACAGCAAGCGATAGTAAAGTTGCGCTGAAAAGTACTTTGTTGTTTTTTTGTTGCTTGATCATGGTTAAACCTGTCATTTGTTATTATTTTCGTTAAAAAATGTATCAGAAAACATAAAAATTAACATAGATAAATGAAGCTGGATTGTAAAAGATTGTTAACGAAAGCAACATAAAAATTAAATAATAGATTTAAAACAACAGGTTAAAAGCAAATAGTTTCGTTATTTGAAATTGATAATATTTACACGACACATCAATGTAAGAATATATAATTACAACCGCTGTCTCTCAATCCATAAAACAGATCCAAAATACGCTTCGCGCTATCACATATACGTCGACTGATCATCTTACTCTCTCAATTACAAATAAAACCAAAAAAAAATAACTAAAGATTTGTTTTATATGAATTAAAACTCAACCTCCATCGACTAAGATATTGCCTTGTGATGTTAATTTTTGTCTAAATAAAACATATATTGTGCCCAAAACTAGGCTATTTCTGACTCTTTAATACAAGTACATAAGTCACTTACCCATAGATCACATCATTACTTATTATTATTTTTCACAACAATTAAGTGTGCTTCCCCTTACATTATTTTTATTCACTTTACATAAAATTAATATTGGTGCTACAACAAAGTCGCTAAACGATATACAACATGTAGAATTAAGGATTATATAATGTTTAAAAAAACAGTTATGGCCAGCTTAGTCAGCGTGCTCCCGCTTTCAGTAATGGCATCAGTAGAGCAGTCTTGCCCTCGTGTTGAAGGGTTTTACGCAACATGGGATCACCCTGCCGGTGGTAATATGGATATTAAAGATTTGGCGACCGACCAACTCACTCACATTATTGTCGCATTTGCTTACCCGCAGTCTGATGGCAGTATTGATACTCAAGAAGCGGATCAATACATCGATGATATTGTGAGTCATGCACATGCCAATAATACCGGTGTGATGATATCGGTCGGCGGCGCTGGGGTTGACTTTCTTTCAATGGATGAAGCTGCTCGAAGCCAGCTTGTGTTTAATCTCGTTGAATATGCCAAGCGACATAATCTCGACGGTATAGACGTTGACTGGGAAGATTGGAGTAGTTATAACCAACCTAACCCTGAAGAAAGTAACAGGCTCCTAAATTTAGTCAAAGATCTCCGCGCAGCACTGCCTAAACATATTGAGGTAACTGTCGACGTACAAGCCGGTGGTTGGTCAGGCATCAACTTTCACCCCGACTTAGACAAATATGCTGATATCATTCGCTTTATGGCCTATGACTATACAGGAGGCTGGGGGGGCTCTCCCATTAAACATCATGCATCATGGGACGATATTCATAGTGGGCTCGTAAACCCAAATATCGCCAGTCAAAGTATGATAACTAAATATGATGTAAGTAAAACCAGCCTAGGTCTGCCATTTTACAATAAAACATTTATCGATGGTAAAAATGGCCCTATATCGGGATACACATCTCGTGACATTGTTGATAACCTAGTCAAAGGGCTCGGTATAGACTATAACAGTGGGCAATATATCTTAGATAACGATGCATACTTTTGGGAAACCCCAAACTTAATACACACCAAAACACAATTCGTTGCTGAAAATGGATATCCTGGGGTGTTTATTTGGGAGTTACATCAAGACTCGAGAGATGAGCAATATAAGCTGCTAAATGTGATTGCCAAAGAACTTCCCAAATGCCAACCTTGCGCTGATCCTTGGCAGTCATATCCTGCTATTTATAACACAGGTGACACCGTAAGCTTTGCAGGGAAAAATTGGCAAGTAACGGGCGGCCCGCTACACAGCGTACAACCGATGACATTAGGGCATGCGCACAGATATAAAGACCTAGGTGCATGTAAAAACTACGTGTTAAGCCAACAGTAACCCCTTCTTCGCTTGAGCTCGCACCAGATAATCTGTACCCTAACACACATTATCTGGTACTGTATTAATCATACATGCACTGCTTACTCTCGAAATGCATGTGCTTTCATTACGGTGGCAATGATCCTGAAAACATCAACCCACGCTTGACGTACTTCTGGGGTCCAACTATTACCCAACCCAACTTTAAGTGTATGTAAGAGCGCATTACCTACTGGGGTAAAATCCTTGGCGTGCACGCCATATGCAACATGCCTATCAGCAAGTTTATGCAAGATAGGTATTAATGCATCTAAATCGTCTAAACCATTTACCGCAACCTTAAGGGTTGCCATCAACTTTTGGCCTTGGCTTTTCAAGCTATTTTTAAATAAAGGCTTTAACGATGGATCATATTGGAAAAGGGTGGTATAAAAAATATCAGCAGCTTGCTCTGCAATGGGTTCAACCTGCGCAAAACTCTGCTGCACCAATTGCTTTTGCCTATTCGTTATCGTCATTGCCCTGCCTAATTATTCAGTTAGTTAGCACATTACCTTCTAATTTAGTCGTTAAGCGCTATTGTCGCGAATTATATTTCATACCATGCTTGGTTTTATACTTCTGCACTGACTATTCTAGTGTTTCTGTGTATACCTGTGATTGGGTTGTTGTGATTGCTTCAACAATATAAAGTTGCATCCATAAAGCTGTTATCTCTTTTCAACATATACCGCATACGATAACCGCTATCAGCCTTTTCCAGCCCTGTGCAAGTTCGTTTGACCTCTACTATTAAAAAACATCCCCACACAACAAATCAATCACTATACTTTAGTCACCATAGAATAGATTTAAGTTAACCTCAGATTTGGATAAGGGTTTTGGAATAGGAAATATTTTGTAAACAAACTTACGTACAATCCAATGATGATATTTTGTTCAATATCAAGGCGCTTTTATGCAGTAATAGCGGGCTATTACAAATGAAAGCAACGCCGAGAGTGAGAAAAATAGCTATATTGGGCAAATTCGCTTATTCAGAGCTGAGGTTAAGTTGTTATTATGAACTTAAAAGAGTTAAGAAATGGGGAATGGGTTGAATATAATAACCACCCAGTCGAAGTCATAGGCATTGATGAGATTTTAAAAACGGCCACAGTTTACGATCATCAGAATCAGTTGCAACTCACGCTCACCGCCAATGACCTAACAGCGGATCCACAATGTCATTGTGACTCATATCAATACTATTAATGGCCGAGTACAAACAACTTTTGATATAAATCAAGGCTGTTTTCTATCCTCACTAACAAGGACAGCAAACAGCCATATACTTAAAATGATAAAACAAAATTTATATAAAACCCGATATAAAACTGAAGTATATAAAGTTTGCTATCATATACAGCTAGATTAGAAGCGACCGGTATATTGCAACGAGAATGAACGTCCCATCACAGCAATTGTGGTCGGGTAAACTTCACGATTAAACCACGGCCTCCCAGAATCCCAAGAGCCATCATTACGTGCTCTGGTATCGCGTAAATTATTAACCCCAAACCTCAATGAGTGTGCATCGTTGATGTCATATGTCACACCAGCATTATAAATCAGCCACGGTTTTAATCGCCCTCCCAGCACAGCTCTATTTTCAACTTGTCCATTTGGGTCTTCTGCATTCCATGTTGAACCATAGCGAATTTGTTGTAGAGAAACACGCCATGCATTTTTATGCCAAGTAAAAGTGTTATCTACTTTTGAACGTAGGTCATCGTTATCAAAATCATCTCGATACTCTTTATTTATGGGATCTCCTGGAAATTCTTGGCGGATCACTTCTAAAACATGGTTGTAACGCATATTGGCAGTAAATTCACCCCAACTACCCGCGTCATATTTATATATTACGTTCGTTTCAATACCTGTTAGTTCGTTAAATGATTGATTGACATATGTCGTTCGTATTTTATCAACACTATAGCCGTTGGTTGGATTAGTACCTGGAAAACGGTCCACACGACTTATTATTTCATCACAACGCTCAGCAGTGACATTGGCAGTTCCTCGACGACACGCAGCTTCATTTTTGAAAAAATCGGTTAAATTCCATGACTCCACTTGATCTTCAATACGAATTCGATAAGCATCAAATGTCCAATCAAGTCCTTCAGCTACCTCCCATGCAAACCCTACCGTAGCGGAAAACCCAGTTTCTTCTTTTAGCTTTGTATTACCCGTACGTTCGATAAAAATGGTTTGTGATGCACGCAAACGTCCAGCACTATCTGGATCACATTGCTCTGTTAATGCACCATCGTTGGTTCTGCCAGCCGAAATATAGTCTTGACATAAAAGCTCTAAATGATCATCCGTTATACCGCTATAAGACCCAGATGGGCCCGCATTCACTTGATGAATGTCAGGCGCTCTAAATGATGTGCCATAACTTCCTCGCACTAACAAATCATCGGTAGGTCGATATTCAATTCCAATTTGATAGGTAAATGCACCATCTACATCGGTATTATCATCATAATAGTCGTAACGGCCTGCAATATTGGCTTTCACTTGCTCTATAATTGGCACTTCAAATTCAAGTGCGACTCCATACCTATCGCGTTCACCACTGCCTTCTGTAGCTGTTAAACCGTTACCCCATCCTTTGCTTTCATCTAATGTTCGTGGATGGGCTGAAATTCGATAATCTTCCGAACCATACTCAACAACGGCCGCAAATCCTAGATCTCCTGCTGATAACTCCATGATTGCACCAGACAAACTCGCCGTTAATGTTGTAACACTTGCATCTGCTGTGGAATCATTAGACTCTAAAATAGCGTCTCGCCCTGCTTGATCTAATGGACGCCAAAAACGCTGCCAGTCAGGACTATATAGCGGGTCGTTGGCATCTAGCCTTGCACCTAAAAAGTAGTCTCTGGCTTTATCTGCTGCAACCAATATTTCAGACTCTGAGTTTTTCGATTTACTGTGCGAGAATGCAACTTCGTACGCTATCTCTTCAAGTACAATGCCTTTCATGCCCGCCGCAACAAAATACATGTCATCTTCGAAATGCCCCTTGTTGTCACCGCCAATTTCTGATGGCGTAAACGTACGTTGTAAATATAAAGGCCTGTTTTCAGCTGTCTCATCTAAAAAGAAACGACCGTATGCTAAATTATCAATTGGGGAGTTATCTGAACGCCAGCTGGGACCTAAACCGCCTTGGTTTGCTGAGTCACTGTTCCAGTAAAGTAAATCACCAAAAACTTGGTGCTCATCTGAAAGATCCCACTGAAAATTGTTATAAATCGACACATTTTCGCGCTCATTTATATACGAGCTATCACCTGTTGTATCCTTTCCGCAATAATAACCTCGGTCAGGACGTAAAGATAAATCATATTCAGTCCATTGATCGCATGCACCATTTATGAATTCATTAGGGTGAACATATTGAGAGCCGCCCGCAATCGTCCAAGCCATAACACTTCGTGAGTTAACTCGTGAATATAGTGGTTGAGTATCAGTGGCCGGTCCATCATCCACAGAGTCTAACCAGTCTCTTTCATTACCGAGTAGCATATCTTGTTTTGAGTAATCAACTGAGTATGTCCAAGAAAATGATTCTGTACTCGCTCCACCTGTGATCGTAAACTTACGATTGTCTGCGCCGCCTTGAACTGTGGTACTTGCTAGTGCTGTTACAGTAGTGTGCTCAACATTCTTTTTGGTTATTATATTAACAACACCCGCCATAGCATCAGAACCATATACCGCTGACTTTCCTCCGGTTACAATTTCTATTCTAGCAACTGCTGACGTCGGTATTGTTGATAAATTAAACACATTATTTTGACTATTAAATGCACGTGGATAGTTCGCAACTCGTCTACCATTTAACAAGACTAAAGTTCTATTTGGCCCTAGCCCACGTAAATTAACCGTTTCTGCATTTGGTGTGAATGAATTCGTAATACCTTGCCCTTGAATGGTCCCCGTTGCAGCCGTTAAAGACTGGATTGCTTCATAAATATTAGGAAAACCTTTATTCTGAATATCTTCCGCAGTCAGCACTTGAATCGGTGCAGGGCCTTCAATTTCAGTACGCTTAATTCTTGAACCCGTTACTTCAATCCTGTCGAGTTTTATCGTATCTCCCTTGTCAGCAGCGACCGTTACACCACATGATGCAGCGGATGCCAATAAGGCAACTTTAACACTTATGGCGATTATATTTCGTCCTTTCACATTATTCCCCTGAATATTATTTTATTGTTTTATTGGATAGTGATGGGTGAAACTTCATCACTCGTACCTTTTTCAACCGCATTATAAACAAATAAAACACAAAAAATAAACACTCACAAAACACAAAATAAACACTGAGTACACATTAAGCACACATTAAATACACATATTATGTAAAAAAACGACATGATCAGCGAGCCATACTCAACGACAAAAGTGGGTTTTTAGATTTAGAGATTCAGTAATAGATAAAACTGAGTGTATGACATACGAGTGGGGAACTTAACTGCTTAACTCGCCGCCGAAGAATAATAACTTACTCTGGGTGCTGTGCACAAACAACGCTGCTGTGCACAAAAAAACCACAAATCAGGTCATTGCACAAAACTGAAACGATCGAGTAAATGAACGGCATCCGCACGTAAACCCGCACCTAATAAAGACAATTTTGATTCTAAGCTGATCCGTGTATTGTTAGTCTCGTTTTTGCGACTCCCATGCTTTAGGATCCCTCCATCAAAAAGTAAAACTTGTCCATACTTAACATCAATTGGTGTAACTTGACCTGTCCCATAATCTGATTCTAACCACAAAGTTGATGTACCCGCGGTATCCACTAAGGGCAACCACATATTAATTTGTTCAAAGTGATGAGTTATAGAATAGTCATCATGGAATTCGCTGACAGGCAGTGTACCGGGGAGATGAACCCGTATATCTGGACGTTCATCAAAACTGAGTTCATGAGCAACCTTGTACGCTAAGAACTTGTTAATAAACTGATGATATAATTCAATTAAGCCACTTCCTTGAGTTTGAGTAATGATCATGTCTCTAAAAAATAAATTATCCTGAGAGAATAACTTTTGCGGTAATCCAAATTGTGCTCTTTGTGCCATGATACTCTCATGATACTTATCAATATTATTGCACTTGAGGATCTGCTGACTCATGATTTTTGCAAAGGGGAATTGATGAATATCAAAATCTATTAACAACCAATTTTTTAGTGGCGTATGCGAGCATATACATGCATGAGTAAAATTTTCACCTGCAAAAACTTTGTTTAATTCAAGTGTACTCGGCGTAACGTTAACCATTAAAAGTACTCCATGCTTTTGTGCAAGCAAATAACGAGTGGAGGCAATGAACATGCGCAATGTATTCTCACATCGTGTACCGTTTTATTGCATACAGCCAAGTGCCCTTTCTCACTAACAAAGTAAGACAGCAAGTGCTGTTTACTTTCTTGAATTTTATGGCTTACATGTCCTTTGTGAACTCTCACTCTCATCACTCACTTATAATTAACAACTCTTAGTTCAATGCAAATAGGTTAGTGGTATTAACCAGTATCAGCAATTACAGAGCATTACAGTGACATGTAATATCTTAATGATATTTCGGGTGTTATTGTCTTTTTCACAAAAGGCCTACGCCATTTCCTGACAATAATAACTGGGAGTATGGTGAGTAAAGTATTTAAATTCACGTGTCATATGCGCTTGATCTGAGTAACCAAAATCATAAGCCAACTGTGTTAAACTACATTTTGGCGCCTTTTTTAAATAATCGATTGTGTCATTAACCCTAGCAATACGTTGATATTGTTTAGCCGTGATCCCAAGCGATTGTTTAAACAATCGGGCAAGCTGTCGTTGACCAATAGGTAATTCTCTTACAACATTTTGTAATAATAGCGGCTGTTTACAGCGAGACAGTGCTTTTATCAATACGGGATCAAACCCTTGCGCTAACTCACATAACGGGAGTAACTTCCGATACAAAAGAGTGAGCAGCGCCTGCGGGTTTTGGCTATAACATGAAAGGTGTAATAACGCATCCCACGTATCATGTTTTTCAGACTCAGTGCTCTGCGCTGGGGTAATTTCATTTGGTTGTGCCAGTGGAGATAATTGCGCCATCCCTCCAGGTTGAAAACATATGCCCACAACCCGGGTATTTGGATAAAACGCGATTTTTTGCGCTTGTGATGCCGTTGGGCATAAGTACACACCTGCTGATCTCTTCTCATCCCCCAGTAGTACACTACCTGATAAACAATACACAATTGAATTAGATGCATTGGCTTTTAAGTGCCGCAACAATATGTTGTTGCTATCATAATTTGCAACCCAAATACCCTGCACGTATTTCGTCAACTTACCTTGAGGGAAATAGATGCGTAAATCGAAACCATCCCTCTGTTGCAGCAACATTTTCATTACTTTCTACCCATTATATTTCGGGTTTAAACACTCTGGCGATTCGATTCCAGCTATTAATTGCATTAATTGCGAAGGTCAAATCACAAATCGCGCGTTTATCCAAATGTCGCTGTAAATTGACCAATTCAATACCGTCGATATCCTGATTGGCAGTGATTAACTCTGCCCATTTCAATATGGCTTGCTCTTTTTCTGAGAAAAGTGATGATGCTTGCCATGCACTCAATGCAAATAACCGCTCTATTGACTCCCCATTAGATATAGCGCTCTTACTATGCATATCAATACAATGAGCGCACTGATTAATTTGTGACACACGCATTTTGATTAAATCCCATAGTAACAAATTTAGAGATTTAGAATCGCCAAATGCGGTTTTCAAATATGCCTCTTGTTCTAACAATATTTCAACCGCATTGGGTGCTAATTTATAATAGTTAATTGCTATCATGTGGCGTTCCTTATGATTAAAACCATAATGTAACGCGTACCTAATTATCCTGTATTGAATAAAATCGACATGACATAAAATGTATAGAAACATCCTTTTTTGCCCCATTCCATGTCGTTATTTTGAAGCACTTTCTACCAAAAACAATTGTGTTTGTCGTCCATTTAAGTATTGCACACCCTCCCTGGTAAAAATCGCATCTTCTTCCAACATAATACGGATCTCTTTGTTCCATTGTGGCAGATAGACTGCGTTGTTAAGCTCTATCGAATAAGCCGTATTGAGATGTAAAGGATAATCACCATCGCCAACAACCCCTTGCTGAGCATCCCACATACCTATTGTCGTGCCCGCACCATGACCATGAAAACCAATTGGGTGCGTGTAGATGGTCGGCTTTAATTTTTGAGCTATAGCAAACTCACGAGCTCGCTTCAAAATCATATTACCAGTACGCCCTACCACAAATTGCTCTGTCAAAATATCTTGCAATAAATTACCTTTGGCGAGCGCATTCTGTAAATAATCTGGTGCTTGCAACTCTCCTTTTTTAAGTACGTAAGCGTGCTGCTGTGTGTCTGTATTTAAACGCAAATATGTTATACCAAAATCTAAATGTAATAGGTCTCCCGGTTGGATCACATTTTCACCATTGGCATTGGTAAAGCTCGCCTCATGATCAAAGACCTCCACACCAGCTCTTTGAATTGACACACTTGGGTGAAACCACGTGGTGAGCTTTAATTCTCGTACTCTTTCTCGGTACCACCATGTCAGGTCATCTGTCGTTGTTTCCCCGACTTTTATTACCTTACTTGAAAAACCTTCTTCAATGATTGCATGGGCAATTTTAACAATCTGACCATACTGGAATATTTCATTTTTAGTACGTTGTTCCAACCAAGCCACAGCTAGCGGTTCAGCTGATACCAGTTTCTTTTGATAGCCTTTTGGTAAATGGGCAACAAGCTGGTCTTTATCAGTGACAACCAGCCCATCAGCATGTGCCCAATGCTCGGAGGTATTCAGCGCGATGCTATTTGGTTTATATTTTTCTATTACCTCAGCCAAAGCTTTCCATTGATCGGGTTGTTCTGACTTATTCCAAGCCCTTTGAAACACGTCACCCACATTGTATGGTGCAATAGCCAATGCATCCACTTGACCATGTTTGTTGCGTGCGAAAAGCAAAACCGTTGTTCTTCTCGCTGATAACCACGTGGCAGGGAGCAAGGTTTTTAATACGGGGTCTTCATTATATTCCCTGCTGATTAATACCCACATATCAATATTTGTGTCTTTCATCAATTGAGGTAAAAGTGCTTTTACCCGTTCCTGAGTATTATTATCAATCCATTGTGCACGTGCTTTCATGGGCAAGATCATATCAGCCAATTCCGTTTCAGCGTGACTTAAAAAGCTATAAAGTAAAAAGGCGAATGACAATAAAGCACTCAACAACTGAGTATGATTTTTATTATTTTGATGCATAACTAAAGTGCCTAAAATGATTTAGTATAACTTACACTAGCAGCCATGAAATAAAATACGAAAGAATTGCGTTAAGTGGTATGAAGGTGAAAAATAGGCTATTTATAAGCAAGAATAAATAACCTATGATCACATACTCATTCAGTCACCATAGGCTAAGTAATACAAGCTCTATACTGGTGTATTCTCACTTTTTGATAATAGGCAATCCATCAATGCGTCATTCATTGTATTAACTGCAACGGGGTTTTCTAACCCTTCATAGTGCTCAATTAACCACTGTTCAAATAATGGAAACGATTCATATTCGAATAATGCTTGCATCACACTATGTAATGGCAAATCCAGCAATTCTACTAATCTCAATTGAGCCTGCCACTCATTGTCTGGCACACTAAGTCCCCCGCCATGCTTCCCTGTTTGTGAGCGTTCATATATTCTTTTGACCAATTTTATGCCATTGCTTGTTGTAACGTCCCAACTAGATAGTTCTTGCTCTGATGTGGGTATTACCTTTAAAGGAAACCGGAATACGAAATCGGCACTATTGGGAGTCACATAGTCATAGTGAATTTTATCACCTCCTTTAAGTATCGCTTTGTGTGGTAAAAAGGTCAGCGGAATATTGAGACTACACTCATTTTCAGTTAAATAATGTGTTCCATATACCTTAATATCTGTAGTTAACTTAAATCGATATCCTGTTTCAAACCCCTCAGGAATAAGTTGAG
Organism: Pseudoalteromonas sp. MMG013; assembly: GCF_018100885.1. Classification (NCBI taxonomy): domain Bacteria; kingdom Pseudomonadati; phylum Pseudomonadota; class Gammaproteobacteria; order Alteromonadales; family Pseudoalteromonadaceae; genus Pseudoalteromonas; species Pseudoalteromonas sp. MMG013. Next base: position 13,785 of record NZ_JAGJEE010000036.1, read on the forward strand.
AACCAGAAAACGCACTGCGATCACCTTTATAAATATCTAGCGCATGCTCTAGATCTAACTTAAAAAACTCACCCAATAAAACATCCGGATTAATGTCATCTACTAGCCATGACTTAAGTGATACTTCTTCTGGTATAAGTACACCTGAAGGTTTTAAATACTGAGATAAATGTGCAAAAATAAAAACTTGGGGCTCTCGTTTTAATAATGCGGTCATTGTTTCTGAAATAATGATGTCGAATGACCTATTTTCTGAGGCTTGCCATTGAGTCGCATCAGCGCACACTATGTCAATAATGTTATCTTCAACACCAAAATGCGTGATCAACGCTTTTACCGCTGCTACATTTTCTGGGTGAATATCTATTAGTGTTGCCTTAACCTGTGTGTATTCTAACACCGATAGTAAAGGCAATAATAATGTTGCATATGGCCCAGTCCCAGCATAAAGCACTTGAATCGTTTCATCACTCTGAGCAGCTTTATCTTTTATTGCTGAATGTACCCCTTGCATAAATTTTTGACTGCGTAACGTTTCCTGTAAGCACTTCGCAGCCTGTACGGGTGATATTGCGACACCTTGATCGGTGGTAGCATCATTCCACTCATTCATATCAAAATGTGCGCTGATCCCCGTAGTAGTAGCAAGGTACTCAACTAACACTGAAATATATGGTGCCATTAACCCCGCATCTGGCTCTGAATTCAGTAATGCTAATACCGCATTTTTATATTCACTATCACTCACATGTTCCATACATATCCTTTCAAGTAATTCTGTATACCTTCTCAACATAATGCATCAAAAATAACTATAATTGCTATTACAGCAACTTACACACATACACTCTAGTCATTGAGCCCACCATTACATTGTTAGCAGGTCGCTTAAGTTAGTCAAGCGCCCTGCTATCACATGAATTACTTTCTCTTCTTTTTCTATAATCCCTTTTACTTCTAGTATTTTTGCGTTTAAATATGCTTGCTTTTGTGCTCTTGCAGTACCTGACCATACAACAACATTAATATTTCCCGTATCATCTTCTAACGTGAAAAAAGTCACTCCTTTTGCGGTCCCCGGTGATTGCTTTCCCGTCACAACCCCGACAACCGTTACCCAAGATTTATGCTGTAAGTTCATAAGGTGCTGCGCGCGCGTAAAGTGCGTTAACTTTCCTGCCTCGTCTAATAGGGTGATCGGGTGCTTATTTAAACTCAATCCTGTTGATTTATAATCTTCAATCGTCGTGGCAATCTCTTCGGCTTCTCCTACTGGAGCTATATTCTTCTTTTGTATTTGTTCCACAACTAATTCTGGCGTTCTAAATAATGGTAGGGTTGACTCTCTATCCATTATTGCCCATCGGGCACTGTATCGCCCATTGGTAAAAGTATGTAATGCATTGGCTGAGGCCAAATGCGACATCGTACGGTGTTCACATACCACCTCAAATAGTGCTTCCACAGTTTTATATCCTTGCTCAGGCCGTTCAGTCACCACCGTTTTTGCAATGCTTGCTTTAAGTCCTTTAATTAATCTAAGCCCTAAGCGAATGACAAAACCGTTATCTGTTTCACATACTTTATGATCATAATCCGACTGATTCACGCACACCGGCCATATTGTTACATTATGACGCTCAGCATCTTGACATAGCTGTGACGCACTATAAAAACCCATAGGTAAACTATTTAATAATGCACAATAAAAAAAAGCGGGATAATAATACTTTAGCCATGCCGATACATACGCCAAAACCGCAAAAGAGGCTGAATGGCTTTCTGGAAAACCATACTCTCCAAACCCACAAATTTGCGAAAATATTTGTTCTGCATATGCTTGAGTATACCCTCGCTCTTGCATACCGTTTATCAGCTTATTTTTAAACTGCATTAATTCACCTGACTTTTTCCATGCAGCCATTGCTCGGCGTAATTGGTCCGCCTCTCCGCCACTAAAGCCAGCAGCCACCATTGCGAGTTTAATCACTTGCTCTTGAAATATCGGTACACCCATAGTACGAGACAACACATCTTTAACGGCTTCCGAGGGGTAACTAATTTCTTCTTCACCATTACGACATTTTAAAAATGGATGTACCATATCTCCTTGAATTGGGCCTGGACGTACAATCGCAATTTGAATCACTAAATCGTAATAGCAAGCAGGTTTTAAACGCGGCAGCATGCTCATTTGTGCACGCGATTCAATTTGAAAGACGCCTACCGTATCTGCATTTTGTAACATGCCATATACCTGCGCATCCTCTTGCAAACGTGTTATATCGGCTATTTGCCAACGATGGCCTAAATGTAATTCTATTTTTTGAAATGCTTTTCGAATCGCGGTCAACATGCCCAAAGCAAGTATATCTACTTTAAGTAACGCCAAACTTTCTAAATCGTCTTTATCCCATTGAATAACACTACGCTCTGTCATACTGGCATTTTCGACGGGCACCAATTCATACAAAGGTCCAGCAGAAATTACAAAGCCACCTACATGCTGCGATAAATGCCTTGGAAATCCCATAATTTCATCCACAAGCTCAATGAATAGTTGCCCCAAAAAAGAGTGAGGGGCGAGCCCAAGTTCAACAATTTGTGCCTGCCAGTGTTGTGATTTGTCACGACGATTTATATTCTTTATAAAATACTCAAGTTGAGTGGCATCAATACCCAGCGCTTTACCCACATCCCGCACCGCACTTTTAAACCGATAGCTCACGACTGTCGCAGCTAAAGCAGCTCGTTCTCGGCCATATTTTTTATAAATATATTGGATCACCTCTTCTCGGCGTTGATGTTCAAAGTCAACATCAATATCCGGCGGTTCATTGCGCTCTTTACTAATAAAACGTTCAAATAATACCGAAATCTGCTGAGGATCCACTGAAGTAATTTCTAAGCAATAGCATACAACCGAATTAGCCGCTGAACCGCGTCCTTGATATAAAATGCCTTGTTGTTTAGCAAACATCACCACATCGTGTATCGTCAAAAAAAAATACGCGTAATCAAGCTCCTCTATTAACGCTAATTCTTTATGTATAATCCCTATAATATGATCGGGTACCCCATTGGGGAAGCGCCTCTGTTTTCCTTGTTCAACTAATGCACGTAAATAACTCATTGCAGTGTGAGAGCGAGGTACTAACTCACTTGGATATTCATAACGCAACGAATCTAAATTAAACTCACAGCGCTTTGCTATCACAACCGAATTGTCCACCCATGCTTTTTTAAACAATTTACTTAACTTATTAATGCTTCTTAAAGAGCGCTCAGCGTTACATAACAAAGTACTACCGACTTTTTCAACCGAGGTACCCAATCTAATCGCATGAAGAACATGTTGTAAGCGCTGTCGAGTAGCGCTATGCATGAGCACCCCACCGCATGCACTTATCGGCAATGAAAACTGTGCACTGAGTGACTCACAATGTGCTAAGTAAGCCGCATCATTATTTTGTAAGTGTCGCTGTACGCCAATCCATAAACGGTTAGCATGATATTGTTGTAACCACGATGCCCAATAATTGTCCCGCTCAGATAAACTCGGTAGCCATAAAATAAACCCATGCTTTATTGACATCACATCCCATAAAGCCAATTCATATTGCCCTTTTTTGCTGCGCTTACGCGCATTGCTGATGACTCGGCATAATTCTGCGTATGCTGTACGATTTGGGCAAATAACCACCAGCTCTAAGTCTTGATAACGTAATAAGCTACCAATGATCAGTTTAACACCTAACCCATATTTCTTTACTGCTGTATGGGCTCGTACGACACCAGCAACTGAGCACTCATCACAAATAGCAAGGGCGTCATACTTCAAAAAGTCAGCTTGTTTTACCAACTCTTCAGGATGTGAAGCACCTTGCAAAAATGAAAAGTTACTCTGACAAAATAATTCAGCGTACCGCATTAGTGAAACACGCCATGCACAAACCATTGCTGCGTTGGATCTCTAAATACCCATAACCATCGCCCACTAGGATCTCTCGCTATAAAATAATCTCGAATAATAGGTTGTGCATCCCACCACCCCGTTGAAATACGTTCAGGTCCTTGCTGTATAATTACTTTTTCAGATAAGATCTCAGGAAAGGGCAGCATAATTGTTGGCCGTATAAAACTCGCATCACGTATCAAATCAGGTGTCTCAGCACCCAGAGCAACCGAACTATTTGCTTTCTCCGGCCGGTGATCAGCATGCACTTGCATTGTATGTATCGCATGTTCGCCTAACTTAGCTTGCAATATAGAAAGCAAGGCAGTGCGTGAGCCTCCTTTTTGCTGTTTTGAAAATAAATCACCATTGGTATTTTCATAAGCTGTAATACGCTTAGCCTGTAAACTTAGCCCCTGTATAGGGGCATCAAGCTGAACATTTGACATCGCAAGCTCACTCAGTGCTAACCACTTCGTCGCTTTATATTCTCCCTCTTTGGACTGTACGGTTACCACTAACGCCTCACAGTCTCTTTGCTGTAATGTGATATTAATTTGATACGCAATCTTATTACGGCTCGATAAAAAATCTTCCAGCTGGAGTAATAATTTATTAAGCGGCTTACTTAACCAACTTATATTCTCTAGTTCGAAAAGCAATTCTAACTCACGCGAAAAGCGCTCGGGCGGCTGATAAAAATTCACAGGATGCTTAAAATGTCCAAGTAAACGACCCACATAATGCACCAACTCGGCGTCAAAACGCTTTGCTAATTGCACCATTGGAATAGATAAAAGCGCATCTAAGGTGTGTACTCCTACTCGAGTTAGTTGCTCGCTCATGTTATGCGGTAAGTCACTTTCATGTAACGCATGAGCTCTCACTGCACGTAAGAGTAGTGCATGATCATCCGTGATTTTATTCATGCCGTTTCTTGCCAACAACCTAGCAGCTAAAGGTGAATAGCCACAGGCATAACAATAATTAAATCCCAAACGGTTTAATAAAGTACTTATAGATTGCCAGTAAGCGTGCAGCCCCTGATACAGGCTCAACATATTACTAACCCTCAGTAATAAACCTGCATCCGCAAAAAAGCAGATATCACTCGTCAGCGTATATAAGCTATGGGCAATTTCTTTTAATTTTTCTTGTTCAAGCTCTTTATTATAGGGCTGTACCTGTAAATTCTGACACAATGATGCCGCAGCCCCAAGGCCTTGCCCCATGGTGATACCCGCTGTTTGTGCCTTGGCACACGCTTGTACAACTCTATTGTCTTTCCCCTCCACAATAATGATAGGTTGATGCGTTTGTTCACAAAACAAACTATCTAATTGCAAACTATTAAAGTGTAAATATACCCACAAAGTCATGTTATTAACCTGTGGCGATGCTGTGCCAACGAAACGACTTTCCTCTCTATTGTCGGTCGATATAACGCAGGCCAATAACTGGAAATATCGAGTATAAAGTGTGTTTTATCCCATCTACCTTTTTGCTTTTTTATAGTAATAGCAAGGCCACGCTCATGAGCTTGTAATTTTAAACATAAAGACACAGGCAAAGACAGGTTAACCCCCTCTGCACTGCGCATTAAAAATAGTAATGCTTGCCCTCGTTCAGCTGCTAGCTGTAAACGTTTTATATGATGTATCGCGAGTCTATTTTGCCAAAGTAACACACTACTACATTCTGCACTTTTCAAGCACTGCTCAGCTGCCCATAGTGCATCAATCTCATTATCAACTGATAAACTCAATAACAAAGCCGTCTCAAAGCCTAAGTGAAACAACCCATGGCCATTTATATATCCCGGAGGGTTAATAAAAATAGTCAACTTTTTCTGTTGCACTAGATATGGCAATAATAAACGCAACTCTCCAATGCCTTGCTGCGCTTGAATATCAACAACACCATATTTGGGCAACCCCCCTTGTAAGGCTGCATCAAGGTCATCGTTCCCAGAGCTAACACGTTCAATATTGCCAATTTGTTCGTCTCCATGCCATACCAATTGCTGACGCTGTAATAAATCAATAAGGTCATTCATAAGCAACCACCAAAATACTGTATATAAACACAGTATAATTATTATTAGCAGATCCGCAAGATCTATTCCCTTAAACCAACCTATACACCACACTACTTTCGGCGACTCATTGCTTTATTATGTGCAATTACATCATAAAAATAAGCACTGTATTTACGTGCTATAAATGTGGTAATTAAAAGTACAAAATGGCATCATGTTTAAGTAAATAATAACAATAAGAATCAACAGTATGACTCTTCAACAAGTCCCTAGGCTGCCACTACTCGATATTTTTAGGGGGTTTGCAATTTTTGGTATTTTCTTTGTTAATATAACAATTATGCATTGTTTATTTATCAATCAAGATGCGTTCTCAGTACAATTTCAAGACCCGCTCAGTGACACCCTAAACCGACTATTACAATTGTTTTTCTACAATAAATTCTTCCCCATTTTTTCATTTCTGTTTGGCTTTGGTATTGCCTCTCAAATGCAAAAGAAACGACAACTTAAACAACCTTACATTGCTTTTTTTACTCGCCGAATGAGCATATTATTTATGTTTGGTTTAGCGCATATTAGTTTTCTGTGGTCTGGTGATGTCGTACATCTGTATGCCATCCTGGGTTTACTGTGTTTAGTGTTCATTCATGCTTCATGCAAAGTCTTAGTGTGTATCAGTGGCGTATTGTTGCTTTTCCCCTTTTATGATCAACTCACCCATGTAGTACTCCAAGCACTTCCGGTGCAACTAGACAAACAATTATTGGCATATACTGAACAGGGAATTATCGATACTTTGCGTCACGGTAATTATTTGCAAATTATCACTTTGCACTGGCATGAGTATGTGGCTAACTTACCTATGCTACTTTTTTACTTAGGGCCCATTGCCCTTTCAATGTTTTTGTTAGGTATCGCTGCTGGCAAAGCAAGATTAACTTTCGCAAGTAAGGAGTGGACGCTTCATTATAAAAATATGGCTATTTTCATTGCTATCATAGGCTTGATATATAAAGTTATCTTTCTTTGGCTGTTGCCTGAGACCCAATTATATCGCAATGAACTATTACGCCCACTGTGGTTCAAAATGATGTTTTTAAGTGATGTTACATTGGGCATATGCTACCTATGGGGCATAGCATGGCTATGGCACAAACATATTGCGCAAAAATTCCTTATGCCCTTTTCCTATGTCGGTCGTACAGCACTGAGTAACTATTTATTACAAAGTTTTATTGGCTTGTTACTTTTTACCAGCTTAGGTGCATCACTATATCAAACGCTTAGCCCCATGCTTTGTTTTATCATTGCGTCTGTGGTGTTTATGGTACAAATTGGCATAAGCGCAATTTGGTTGCATTACTTCCAATATGGACCATGTGAATGGCTATGGAGATGTGGGTCATATTTAGAGTGGGTCCCTTTTAGAAAGGTAAAAGAAAACGTAACACAAATACATTCTTGAAGTAGGATAGGCACGCTCTATAAAAGTAGTACGTGCCCATACACCAATTAACTACTTAACCTCAGCTCTGGATAAGGGTTTTGGAATAGAAAATGTTTTAAAAACAAACTTACGTACAATCCAATGATGATATTTTGTTCAATATCAAGGCGCTTTTATGCAGTAATAGCGGGCTATTACAAATGAAAGCAACGCTGAGAGTGAGAAAAATAGCTTTATTGGGCAAATTCGCTTATCCAGAGCTGAGGTTACTTAACCTCTGGTTTGGATAAGGGTTTTGGAATAGAAAATGTTTTAAAACAAACTTACGTACAGTCCAATGATGATATTTTGTTCAATATCAAGGCGCTTTTGTGCAGTAATACAAATGAAAGCAACGCTGAGAGTGAGAAAATAGCTTTATTGGGCAAATTCGCTTATCCAGATCTGAGGTTACTTAACCTCAGATCTGGATAAGGGTTTTGGAATAGAAAATGTTTTGAAAACAAACTTACGTCCAATCCAATGAGGATATTTTGTTCAATATCAAGGCGCTTTTATGCAGTAATAGCGGGCTATTACAAATGAAAGCAACGCTGAGAGTGAGAAAAATAGCTTTATTGGGCAAATTCGCTTATCCAGAGCTGAGGTTACTTACCCCTAATAAAGTCTCGTCTCGAGGAGTACGCTCTGCCACGCGATATATCATCAAAGCCACAACACTTATCGCCGTCGTCACTATAAATAATACCGGTCCACTGGCAATATCAAGCAAAATTCCCCCCAACAATGGTGCCAATGCGAATCCTAAAGAGCATAAACCGGCTGCGCCAAAATAGCTCGATTTAAGGTGTTCTGGTGCAAGTCTATCAATATGTACATTAATATTTGAAAACATAACAGCTTCACTTAAACTCCATACTAATACGCACACAATCCAGCCACTAAAATAATCAACAGGGTTAAGCGCCATCATCACTTGCGATAAAGCAAGGATCCCTCCACCACAATACAACCTCTTTTGAATCGACCAGTGGCGCATCAGGTGCAGTAATGGGAATTGACATAACACAATAACAGACGAATTAACCACTATCAGCATAGAAACAAGTGTCGCTAGCTCAGAGACTTCAGCCCTCGCCAAATACTGAATAAGACTAGAGTCGCCTTGTGCAAATACAAAGTAAATAAGCAGGTTTGCAGCAAGTACTAACAAAAACACCGTATCCTTTTTAAGGATACCTAGCCAGCTGGAGAAATTGGGTAATGTCGTCGCAACGCCTGCGTTATAAACAGAATGACCACGATGCATTGCCAATAATGCCACCAACAAACCAATATAAGATACAGCGGTATAAATAAAACTAAATTGCTCGCCATTTAAACCCGCCCACAAGCCATAAAGAGGTCCGATTGCAGCACCTACATTCACTAAAAAGTACAACATATGCAGTGCCAACTCTCTATCTCCATCCTCCTTTAGCTCATCACTCAATAATGCTTTACTAGGTGCATCCCATAACGCGCGCGGCATAGTTGCAAAAAATACCGCCATACAGAATGCCCATAGCGACTCAACAAATGCCAATGCTATAAATGAAAATATGCCAACTAATACTGAGGCATAAAGCAACTTAAAACGCCCATAGCGATCGGCTAGATTACCGGTATAAAAACCTAATAACACTGAAAACACTGCTGATATACTCAACAATAGCCCAACCTCTGTGGCACTCAAATTGTATTTTTGGTATAGCAATACGGATAAAAAAGGCCACACCATGTAATAGGTGGCACGCACAAAGAAATTCCCCAACAACATCACCCACACTAAGGGTGTAAACCGTAATAATTGAGATAATACGTTTCCTCGCTCCACTGCATTTCCTTTATTTTTCGAATTATTTAGTTAGAGTTTAAAACCTCAATATAAGTTTAGGTAAAGTCATTTCAACAACAATAATTAGAGATTTTTTCAATCTTATGTCATACGCTTATAGCAACCAGCTGGCATTTTTCATATTAGGAAAAACACCTCCTAGTAAGCTCATTCATTGATATACCTTTGGGATTTACTAGCAATGACCAACCTCTGCGAATCACATTAACGCTATCACAACTGATGTATTGATATCATGCTTATTGCACGAGAAATAGCTTAAAGAAAGCTTTGAGTATACGGGCTAAAGAAAAAAGGGATATGATGAATGCCAACAACAAAGTAATCGCACGGTCGTTATTTCACTAGAATAACAAGACAGCGTGACTCGCAAAGAGCCACTCTATCTAAGTTACAGTATTAAGCACTTTGGCTCACTGCTTTTTTTACTTTTTTTAATGCCATTTTCTGTTTTAAAGGAGACAAATAATCAATAAAGAGCTTGCCTTTCAAGTGATCAATTTCGTGTTGCAAAACGATGGCTAAGAAATCATCATTCTCAATATTAACAACATTGCCTTCTCTGTCTAATCCACTCACTTTAACTTGAGTAAAACGTTCTACGTCGGCGTAGTAACCAGGCACAGATAAACAGCCTTCTTGACCTTTTTCAACATTTTCACCATCAACCACTTCGGGATTAATCAAGATCAATGGCGCATCTCTTTCTTCGGAAATATCAATCACAATAATGGCTTCTTTACGACCGACTTGCGTAGACGCCAAGCCTATACCATCATCTGTTGCGTACATCGTATCTAACATGTCATCAATGAGTTGCTGTACAGAACTGATATCTGTGACAGGCGTTGCGGGAATTTTTAGCTTCTCGTTAGGAGCTTTAAGGATCTCTAAAACAGCCATTTTACCTCAGTATTTTTACTTGCTAACACATGCTTAGGCGACCAACCTATCATTAAGCGTCGGCATATGCTTTTTGAATGCTTAAATTTAGTAGACACATTCTAACTTACTTTTAAGTTAAAAGGTAAGTGAAGCCACTTTAAGAGCATATTGCCAAACGCAAAAACCTCAATTTACCCTACTAAAAACGCCACAATAAACATACACTTCTCGGGCACAAAAAATAACACCACAACACTTCGTGCAAAATTACTGAGACAATTCAATCACCGCTAACATGTCTTCTCCTTCATCATCCATACCGACCTCTTGAAATCCGAATGAGCTATAAAACGCTTTTGCAACTGGGTTACTTGGCATATAACAGATTTCAATCTGCTTCACATCTGTCAATGATTTAATTTGTTCTAATGCGAGAGACAACGCCTCCCTGCCAATGCCTTGTTGTTGAAATTTGAGGTCAATCATAAATCGCCATATCGACACACTATGCCCTGTTTGTGCTACCCACATAAAAAAACCAACAACCTCTTCATTACGGTAAATAGCACGTGTTGTATATCCTTGATTAAATTGTGCCTCAACTAATGACCACATATTGCATGCAACATAATTTTGCTGTGTATCAGCAACATCTAAATCACATACTGCTTCATAATTATGAATATCAATCGGTCGAAGTGAAATAGTCATAATACGTCCTCTATTTTTATAATGTAGATAACTGTAACGTTTTTTTCTGTATTGTATACGTCAGTTTTTCAATCATTTCATATGGGTAATCATCTCGACAGTTCGTCATAATAAAAACAAATAGGTCAATATCAGGGTAATAGTTTATTATTGATAAAGCGCCTCGGTACCTTCCCTGATGATAAAAATAACTCCGGCCCTCCTTTGTTTCCCCCATGGACCAGCCATAGCCATGCTGTGTATTAGTCACAGAGCCATTCCCAACGTGTTCCGTGAATATCAGATCCCAAGACTGTTTAGTGAGTACCTTTTTATCTCGTATCGCCTGATACCAAGCAGACATATCTTGTACTGTCGATAAGTACCCCGTAGAGCCTTCTATATTCCACCTTTGCCCTAAACTTTCATAAAAATGTACTAATGAATGTCCTATGGCATCACGCTTAGGCGTCATTGAAAATATTTGCTCAAAGACATTAGGCTTATTTTCATAATGAATGGCTAAATCGGTTTCTTCACGGCTAATTAACCTATAACCTGTCTCTTTAAGGCCCGCAGGCAATAATATATTACTGTGAATAAATTGCTCATACCCCTGCCCACTTACCTTCTCTATTACTTGCGTTAACAACCCAAACCCCACATTCGAGTGAGCATATTGCGAACCAGGCTTAAATAACAATGGGGTATTAAATACGCGTTTTCTAAAATCGTGCTTATTAATTAACTCATACACAGGCCCCGCACTATAGGCAAAGCCAGCAGAATGCGTCATTAATTGATGTAATGTGATTGTCTGCATCTCGATAGGAATATTTACGAAATACTTAGCAAGAGAATCTTTAAGTGACAACTTGTTTTGCTCTGCGAGCTTCAGTACAGCAGCCACGGTAAACTGCTTTGTGATAGACCCGATATCAAGTACAGTTTGTGCATTAAATGCCGTTTTTGTCTCTGTATTTGCCAAACCATAAGACGCGTTAAAAACAATCTCATCACCATTGACTGCATACACAACGCCTGAAAAAGTAGACGCTGCAATATCTCGATTTAAGCGATGTAATGTTTGATCTGCCGATATCGCAAGTGATTCTGCACAAAAAAGCACCGTAATTGCAAAGCTATACAGCCAATTCATTAATTTCTACTACCTCTCATCCAATAAATACCTCAAATAATACTTTGCGAAACCCTTATGTTAAACAACTTAAGTAGCGATTTTCTTTACCCTGAAATAATAATAACGTGCAAAATGAACCATAACATTGATAGATTAATCAAGGTTACGTCTAATTTTCTCAGTGAAAAAATCGATAAAAACTCTGGTTTTTAGTGGTAAGTAACCAATACTTGGATACACTGCATAAATACTAGAACGGGCCAATATCCAATCAGGTAAAACTTCATACAATCGGCGCTGAGCCAAATCATCTTGCACAATAAAATCCGCTAACTGTGCAATACCTACACCTTTTAGTACCGCATCATATAAGGTGGATGCATCATCACTACTTACAATAGGTGTAATCGGTATACTGACCAACTTCCCCTCTTTCATAAGTGTCCATTTTTTACCTTGAAGTAATGGTGAGAAATGTAGGCAACGATGATTAACTAAATTCTGCGGTGTTACTGGATAGCCAAATTTATCTAGATAACTTTTAGAAGCAACTAATCGTCGTGTATTAGGAGCAATCATTTTAGCCTTTAACGACGAGTCTGGCAGATTACCAATCCTTATGGCAACGTCTAAATTTTTCAACATCAAATCGTCAAAAGAGTCATTTTGATTAATATCTAAGGTAATATTTGGGTAACATGTAAGGAACTCTGCAATATGAGGACTGATCTGTAAACGCCCAAATGTATTTGGGATGCTCACTTTTAATACCCCTGATGGCACGCCTGCGTCAAGTTCAAGAGCTTGCTCAATACTTTCTAACTGACCGAGCACATTACTTAAAGCATCAAAATATTGCTGCCCAGCCTCTGTAATATTCATTGAACGAGTAGTACGTACAAAAAGCTGTATTTTTAGTTCTGATTCTAAGCGTTTAATTCTGCGGCCTAATGTTGATGCCGAAATGTCCAACTTCATAGCTGCATCAACAAAGCTTTCTGATTGCACGGTCGTGATAAAAGTCACATATAACCCAAGCCTACCGTCATCCATATGCATATTCGTGCGCTCCATGCAATTCATAACCTTATGAGAGAGTGATTATCTACAACAAACTCTATTGTATAGTCACCAGAACATCAACACACATGGTAAAATTAATGGATAACTCTATAGAAAACAAAATAATACTGATAACTGGGGCAAGCTCTGGTATCGGTTATGCGACTGCAAAATGGCTTGCTAAATGCGGTGCAAAAGTTGCCTTAGTCGCTAGACGTCAAGACAAACTTACCACCCTGCAACGTGAAATTCATCGCACAGGCGGACACGCACATACTATTCAAGCTGACATCACACTGAATACCTCTCATCAATATATTATCGAACAAACGGTAAAACATTATGGACATCTTGATGGTGTATTTAACAACGCAGGTACACTCGGTAATTTTGTTCCTTTACTACAGCAGAGTGAAGTTGATTTAGAACTTACATTACTTACCAACTTCAAAGCAATTTGGCTCGCAGTACAAGCGCAAGCAAACTACTTTAAAAGCAGTGGTGGTGGCGCTATTGTCAATACTTCATCCTGGCTTTCTGATGGTGCACTTATTGGTTCCACCACATACTCCGCAAGCAAAGGTGCATTAGATGCTTTCATCCGTCCAGCAGCCATTGAATTAAGCCAATTCGGAATTCGGATCAACAATGTCAGTCCTGGTGGGATCTCTACTGAAATGACTCGCCAGGCCTTCAATCATGATCAAAGCGCATTAGATAAATTTGCAGCTCAGCATCCATTAAAACGCTTAGGAACAAGCGTAGAAGTTGCACACTTGGTTTCCTTCTTATTATCAAATCATGCAACCAATATTACAGGACAAACAATTCATATTGATGGTGGGTATGCCATCCCAGGACAACGATAAAATGGAAAAAGTAATGAATATCAAGATAGCTATTATAAGTATATTATTTGCCGTATGCTCACTATCAACACTTGCAAATAGTCATACACAAATCAAAAACACCTATAGAAATGCCGAAAATCGCGCATCTCGAGATGTCATTAAGCATGTCAAACTCACACCTTTTGAAATTACATTGGTCAATATTTCACAATTGATTGGATTACGTGAAAGTACACTAGCCAGTATAAAAATAACACAATCATACAATGAGAAAATACTCAGTGAACAGCAGGTACTCTCTCTGCTCATACAACTATCAAGCTACGTTGGGTACGTAACAATTAATGAAATAATGGCGCAATTACCAAATACAATTAAAAAACATAGCATTGAGCTACCTAAAGACACATTAAAACACAGATTCTCTGTCGGTAAACAGCTGTATAAACAGTTAGATCCTAAAGGTTATGACATCATCTCAGCTACCTTTTCAGAACTCGCCCCGCAGTTAATCGCAACAACCTACCCAATATTTGGAGATGCCTTCTCGCAACCCAAGTTATCCCTAAAACATAAACAGCTTATAACTGTAAGTTGCCTTACAGCATTAGGGAATGCCCCCCTACAACTGGATTTTCACGTTGGGACCGCTCTATCTGTTGGGTTATTACCTGACCAACTGATTGATATCGCAGTCCTAACACAATTTTACAGCGGTATGCCTGCGGCTTATAACTTAGCGTTATCTGTACGAAAACACACCACTCATAATAAGCATGAAAATCCGTATAAATAGACATCACATTAACAATATAATAATTTGCCGACCGTAAAGCCTATGTATATTTAGTTTTACAGTCGGTGAATATAGAAAAGCATATTTACTTAAATAAAAAATACACTTCTTCAATAAGCTTCTTTAGCAATCACCAGGCATCGTATAGCATTCGCCATTACGTGAAAAACACCCCATGTAAGTACCTAAATACCTACCACCTACTTTTGGAGTCATTACATTTTCAATTTCTTTTTTACTTTTAGTGAGGGTTTTAATGCTTTTTATTTAGTTTGATATTCATATTTATTTCCTTTAATTTATTAATGAACTAAGTCAATTGTATAGATTTCAATTTCCATCACTTTACAACATAACCCAGCAGACCTTCGCAGGTATTAATCACTACAGCTATCAAGAACCGCTCTTTCTGCTATAACGAAATACAAAGGATCATTGCAAACCGTATATTCTCGATAGCATGTATAAACTAACTTAATCACATGCGAGTCATCTGAATCCAATGCCTTATTAATTACAAAAGAAAAGTCAATGTCATTGTTTGTTATTCTTATATCTTTATCTTGGAAACTAAGCCCCGTACTTAAGTAAGCTACTAGCATTGCCTTCCATAGCTCTTGCAGCGCAATATCCACACCTTTGAGATAAGGCATAATGATAGAAAATGCATGGCAGCCGGTAACAGTGTGTAGCAGTGTAAAGTCATCTTTGAAATAAAATACTTTCAGTGCAAAATTCCGTAGTGTCGGTAGATCAAGAAGTTTTGGTTGTACAATCAATGCTTCTTGCTTTAATAGCTGAGCAATTTCTGACATTCGATTGACAATGATTCCAGGAGAAAACTGATAATCTCGACCTACAGGAGCAAGCCTTGTCAGGATTTGTTCTAAAGTCTCGTCAGTCGATTCTACATTCAACTCAAATGATTGATATTCACTTGACCAATAAGCCAAAGCGATGGCTATTTCACTTTGGCATTGAGCTTCAAGCGCATACGCTAAACGGATCAATGCATGAAAAGCTGACGCAGCAATACCACTCATTAATAGTGGTAATGACTTTTTTAAAACCCTATCTACACCGTATGATTTTAGTTCATTTTGATAATACTTTAAGTAACGCTTAAAGCTCTGAGTACAGCCTAGCTCACACTCTACACTCTTAACAGCCGTTATATTTTCCAGATCACCGATATACTCTAGGTCATGAACACCTTCCTCAAAAGTTCTATTTAATTTATTTTTTGATGCGCTTAAACCATTCAATGCAACCAACACCATAGGTAGATGTGTCGCAAGCCCACCACCATATAGTGGGTAGTAGTTACTTGATTTTTCAAGCAAGGTATCTAACGTGTTTGATTCATTCATAACGGCCCGTAAGCGATAAAAGACTATTAAAACTTACTTATCATTAATATTATTCACATAATAAATAAACACTACCGGATTTCTAGCTAACTTTCAAATAATCAGCCTAAGCGAGACGCTCTATTTTTAGTGGTATAATCACTAATACATTGAAGTGCAGCTACCATCGAAATAAGCATATTAATAAAAATAAATTTGAAATTTAATTTTATACTCGATTAAGCCAATAGTACTGAAATTTATATTCATAACGTCGTGCATTCATGTTGATTCACAGCATTAACTTAGACCTAAATTACAGCGGCACAAAATTCATCAATCAATACGAACAAAAAAAGCACCTCTCGTACGGGTCCTCTTCGTCAATCCACCGTGTTTTCATAAACCATTGATAAAAAACACTATTTACTTTTCAGTTCTTCAAGCAAATCGTGAATTTCTGATTTTAATTGCTTATCAATGATCTTATTGCTGCTTATTTTTGCCTTTTCTAAATGCGCAATCGCCCCTGAGTGATCACCTAATTCAGCTTTTAAAGCCCCTATTGAATAGCCAATAGAAGAACAAAAGTCTTTTGAATTAAGGGCTTCAGCTTTTGTCAACGCATGCTCATATATTGTCACAGCCAATGCTAAATCATCTGTAAAATCAGCCAACGTCTCCCATTGTACTGGGTGGTCTTTATCTGAATTTTCATTGTGTTCACACAACTGCTTTAACTCAGCATAATGCCTATCAAATGTGCCTTGGTTTTGCTCTTGAGCCGCCTCCATTAAGTGGTCAGTAATGGAAAGTACAGATTTGTATAGTTTAGTATTCATCTAATAGCCCTGTAAGCAATACATGCTTATCTAAAAAGTAGCCAAACATTATAGCCCGTCTCACCTAAAACTAACACTCTGGCCCTTAAAATAACAAAGCCAAGCAAATGATGCTTGGCTTTGTTCATAAGTAACAAAATAATATGTTTACCAATATAACTTATAACGAGAACGTACGAGATACCGAAAATACTATACGCTCATCTGCGGTGTTGTAATCCAGACTGGTATTTTCTGCTGCTAGTTCTAAGTTAAACCCTTCAACACTCGTCTGATAAGCTAAACGATAGTGATAGTATGACTTATCACCTGCGTCCCACATATACTTATCACCATCAAGCGAGTTTGATACATCAAAACTGGCGCGTAGTGTATGGCCTTCTGCCACTTCAACACTGTGTGCGATCATTGCAATTGTATGACCAGCCCCTGTACCAAAGTAATCCCAGCTATACCAAAAATTAAATTCTGTTTGACCTAATTCGTTAGTAAAGCCAAACTTACTGTATACTTCTGGGTAGTTACCATCACTAGAGTTGGTATCACCATGATAGCTATAATATGCAATACCATAGTCCATGCTCCAGCTTTCGTTCAATGTAATGAATTTACCAACATAAAAATCCCACTCAAGATTAGTATCATCAGCAAAGTCAACATTTGACGCCCAAGAACCAGCATATACACCGCTATCAAAGCCATAGTCCAAGCTCCCCTGAATGGCAGGGTCGTCTTGTGTTTGGCTCACACCATTAAACGTATAATCTGATGCGCCAGTGACTGTCGTTGACCAGTCAGCCATTGCATTGGTAGAAGCAAGCGCCAGCGCCGTAAAAAGTAAATGTTTTGTCGTTGTCATAATAAGTTCCTTAGCCAGCTGTTTCTATTTTACTGAAATCAATTGTGTTATCTTTCGGTGAGCTGTCAATATTGCTCACTGTTTTGAATTTGTTGTAACCAATATACAGTGCACACGATAAGAATAGCCCAATGACTAAAGCACCAACCCATTGGATTTGAATAAACTCAAGTTTAAAGAGTAATGTGAGCAATGATAACGCGGCAATATTGAATAGCATGTAATTGCGCATGCCTAAGCGTTTTACCGTCAAATTCAGGTTGTCTGTGTATAAACGGATCAATGAATCGAGAGAGTTAATCACGAACACAATACCCACAAACACCATCGCGAAGTTTTTAATACCTTCAGTAGAAATACCTGCATCGTGATAGTGATAAAGTACCCCAAACCAAAGCGCAATGGGAATTGATGGGAACACCAACATCGCAGCAAGTACCTGATAGGTCTTCAGCCCCCCCACAAAACGAGATGTAAATTGGCCAATCATAATACTCCACGCAAACCACCAAAATAAATAAAACTCATGATAGTCATTGAGTGGCAATATAAAGTGATTTAAATTAGTAAAGTATTCACCTATGAGCCCTAATTTATTGGTAAAGCTCGACACGGAACTATCGCCAAATATAAACGTCGCGCTCCACATAAAAGCAATTAATGCGATAAACATCCACGTTGTAGTAATGCTTAAAAAGCGCACATATTTTAAACTCGTACTGGAGTACACCGCGAAGCAAATGGCTGCAAATACCACCAAGTAAAAGCTTGGAATTATGGTACTGCCATCCCCCAAGTTGGGGAGGTACCAAGGTAAATTAGAAAGCAACAAATAAGCAGTAAACGCACATGTCCCAATAATAATAATATTGTTAAGCAACTTCACCCAAGGTATTTCGAAAAACTTCACCTTAGGCTCTATTACGCAGAAATAAAAACAGGTAAGGAAATAAAACCCCCAGATTAAAAACCCCCAAAACCCAAACTCAATGGCCAGTGGATTTGCAAACGCATATTCTGGGCTTGCTTTTATGTCTGCGTAACCCGCAAACTCAGTAAGTGGAAACATTATCAAACCGACATCTAACCCAGATGTAAATAAGATAGCGATAAAAGTAAAGGTTTTTACAGGGGTAACACCCACACACTGCAAATTACCCCATTTGAACAAAATCACTACAATTGCTAAAAAGGTGAAAATGATACCAGCACTAAGCCATAAGGTCATTGTCACCCTCCCAAAACAAGTAAAAGTAACTCATTGTTTCTCCGTTATTATTTTCTTGCATCAATACTTAATGTTATTGAACTTAATTCAATTAACCACGAGTAACCTATTTACCCTGTACGCCACTGCAAGACACGCCTAGAACTAAGTTACCCTAAGCGTTTTGGCAAACTAACTATCTGTATATTTTAAAGCTCCGAACTACGTTGTACTGTGTGCCATTGCTCGCCGACAATGACTTCTGTGTCATCGGCTTTCAAAAGCACTTTACCTAAAATATGGTCTGCGGCTTTCTCTGCTAGCATCATGGTGGGGGCATTCAAATTGCCATTGGGGATGGTAGGAAAAATAGAAGAGTCCACTACACGTAAACCATCAATACCATGCACTTTGGTTTGTGAGTCAACCACAGCCATGCCATCTTCCCCCATTTTACATGAACATGATGGGTGATAAGCACTTTCGACAGCTTGGCGCACAAATTGATCTATTTGTTCATCTGTCTGTACATGCTTGCCTGGCTGAATTTCTCCATCTCGATAATCATCAAACGCGCTTTGCTCAATAATTTCACGCGTCAACCTCACACATGCTCGAAATCCTTCGATATCGGCTTGATGAGCCAAATAATTAAACTGAATTTTTGGCGCGTCATCTGGGTTATTAGACGTAACGGTTACCGAGCCTCTACTTTTGGGTTTATTGTGCCCAACATGCACTTGAAACCCATGACCTGCAAAAGCACTTTTTCCGTCATAGCGGATGGCCGCTGGTAAAAAATGGTATTGAATATCTGGCCACTCGACGCCAGGTTTTGATCGAATAAAGGCACATGATTCAAAATGATTTGTTGCCCCTAAACCACTTTTATTCAACATCCACCTTGCACCAATCAACCCTTTCGAAACAAGCCCTAGTTTGCCATTTAGGGTGATCGGCTGCTTGCATTTGTATTGAAAATAAAACTCTAAGTGATCTTGTAAGTTTTGTCCCACCCCCGGTAAATGATGTTTTACCTCTATACCGGCTTTTTCTAAAACCGCTTGGTCGCCAACACCCGATAACTGTAATAAATGTGGCGATCCGATAGGCCCTGCACTGAGCACAACTTCCTTACGCGCACTCGCATGAAGCAAGCGGCCGCCTACTTTATAAGCCACCCCTTTAGCCTGTTTATTCTCCAACACAACCCGTTGCGCTATTGCGTCTGTCACAATAGTCAAATTATTGCGTGCTTTTACCGGATCTAAATAAGCTCGGCTTGCAGAACAACGGCGGCCATTTTTCACCGTCATATGCATTGGCCCAAACCCTTCCTGTTGCGCACCGTTATAATCATCTGTTTTGGCGTAACCAGCTTGCTGACCGGCTTCAATAAAGACGCGATATAATGGGTTTTCCATTTCATTGCCGTTATTAACACCAACTGGTCCTTGATGTCCACGGTATGCGTTATCACCTAAATACCAAGACTCTGCTTTTTTAAAATACGGTAAACAGGCCTGATAATCCCAACCTTGTGCGCCGTGTTGCTGCCACTCGTCAAAGTCTCTCGCATGTCCTCGAACATACACCATGCCGTTAATAGAAGACGACCCACCTAACACCTTGCCACGTGGACAATGCATTTTTCGGTTATCTAGATACGGCTCAGCCTCAGTATGAAACTGCCACGCGTATTTATCTGAATTCATAGGAATAGACAAAGCCGTTGGCATTTGAATAAAAATACTTTTGTCACTGCCACCAGTTTCCAGTAACAAAACATCATATTGACCGCATTCACTTAAACGGTTCGCTAGCACACAACCCGCCGAACCAGCTCCAACAATAATATAATCAAACTCTTGCTTCATTGGATGTCTCATTAAAATGGGCTATCAATGTTATTCATACCGACGTACACAGACTTCGTCTGAGTATAATGATCCAGAGTTTCAATGCCGTTTTCTCTGCCGATACCTGAGTGCTTATAACCTCCCACTGGCATTTCAGCAGGTGAATTTCCATACGCGTTTATCCAGCAGATCCCCGCTTGTAGTTTATGAATAACACGATGTGCACGCTGAATATCCTGAGTAAATACGCCAGCAGCTAGTCCTAAGTGCGTGTTATTTGCGCGTTTAATGACTTCAGCTTCCTCATCAAACACTAAAATGCTCATAACGGGTCCAAAAATCTCTTCTTTGACGATAGTCATATCGTCTTGGCAATCTACAAAAACCGTTGGGGCAACAAAGTAACCATTCGGTGCTGATGCAGGAGAAAGCACTTCGCCCCCAGTCAATAATTTAGCCCCTTCTTTAACACCCAAATTGATGTAATCTAGAACAAGCTGTTGATGCACTTTGGAGATCAATGCGCCTAAGTTCACATTGGGGTCTAGAGGATCACCTGCCACAATATTTTGTTCAGTTCGCGTTTTCAATTCCTCAATAAATTTGTCATACACACCGCGTTGTACAAAGACACGGGTGCAATTAGTACAGACTTCACCTTGAGTATAGAAATTCCCCAACATAGCAGCGCTAACCGCTTCAGTGACATTTGCATCATCAAATACGAGCAGTGGCGATTTCCCACCCAATTCCATGGTGACATCTTTTAACGTGTTCGCTGCGCTCGCCATGACTTTTTTTCCTGTGCCGACTTCTCCTGTGAACGACACTTTCTCGATATCAGGATGTGCTGTCAGCCATTGCCCAACTTCAGCAGCACCTTGCACAACATTAAAAACCCCCTCAGGCACGCCCGCTTCAATAAAGATCTCAGCAAGCTTTAATGCCCCCAAAGGCGTTTCTTCAGACGGCTTAAATAACAGAACGTTACCCGCCGCCAACGCAGGGCCTGCTTTCCAGCATGCAATTTGTAAAGGATAATTCCATGCACCAATACCAGCACAAATGCCAAGCGGTTCTTTGCGAGTATAATAAAAGTCATCCCCCACCATTTGCTGCTGACCGACTTGTGCAGGTGCTAACCCCGCAAAATACTCAATCACATCAGCACCAGTTTGCACATCAACACACTCAGCTTCCTGCCACGGTTTACCGGTATCGAGTACTTCAATTCTAGCTAACTCATCATTGCGTGATCTTAGCAGTTCAACGGCTTTGAGAAGAATGCGACTACGCGCTATAGGGGCCATGGCAGACCAGCTTTCAAATCCAGCTTTCGCGCTTGCTATCGCAGCTTCTTGAATTGCGTGGTCAGCGACTTCTACTTGATAAATTACTTCATCAGTCGCAGGATTAATTACATCAAAAAGTTCGCCTGACTGGTTCGCAAGATAGCGTCCATGGATAAAATTCTGATAAATAGGAGGAGTTACAGGCGTTGTCATATTAAGTTCCATACTGCTGAATGAGTGAATTTACATATTGTTTTGCAAGTCGTTCGCTGTGTTTAAATTGGCCTGTCTCTGATTGGCTAAGAACTGCACGTAGCCATAAGCCGTCAATCATGGCAGCGCTTAATTCCGCCGCTTGCTTGGCATCATCTTTTTGCATAATACGCCTAAATGAGCAGGCTAAATTACTGTACAAACGTTTACTATTTACATTTTGTAAACGATGCAGTTCGGGATCGTGCATTGACTGCGCCCAAAAACTTAACCAAGTGCGGGTGGTATCTTTACGCTGCTGTACAAGTGCAAAATTTGCTTCAATGATGAACATCAGCCTTTGTTCTGGGGTCGTGGTATCTGCGACCTGCGAGATCAAAGAATCTTTCAGGCTTGATAACAAATGACGTACAGTGGCTTCAATTAACCCCTGCTTACCACCAAAATAATGGCTAATAATGCCAGAAGATAACCCTGCTTTTTTACTAATACTATTGATAGTAGTACCTTGTAAGCCAAGCTCTCCAACTGATTCGATTGTTGCCTCAATTAACTGCTGACGGCGCACAGGTTCCATTCCGACTTTAGGCATGATTTTTATTAATTGAACGTTCAATAAAAATAAATATTAAACAAACTGGCCTGATTATTCAAGGTTCCCCTGTGCCGGATGTGTGTATGAAGCCTCACAAAAAACACCTAATACATTGAAATAAAATAGATAATTATTTATTTCATTGCCAAATATATTTTGTGAAATAATTGTGAAAGCAAACCAATATTATCGAATATTGTATTTATAACGCACCAAAACGCCGATAAGGTTTGTCATTAGAATAATGGGATTTGGCGAAAAAGACATACTGCAAAACGTTCATATTAATACCCATTTAAAGTCATCACGTAGCAGAATGCTCTACGGCTTGAATTGACAACTCGTACTACAGCGAAATATCATGCACAGGCGCATGTTTCTGGGCTTTTTTAGCTCACTCCGTTGTTAATATATTATAATTCACTACCTTCTGATACTTTCCTAGGCTCATCATTTAAAAATGAAATCATCGCATTATTAACTTGCTTAGGCTGTTCTATATTCAGCCAATGTGCAGCATTGTCAATTGCGACGACCTTGGTTGAGGGGATCAAAGTCATCGCTATTTCAGAGTTGCCAAAATCAAAGCTAATATCTTGCTTTCCCCATATAAACAGCGTTTTTATCGTGGTGTCTCCAAGCGCCTTCCACCCTTCGGTGTAATCAAGAACGGGAGAGTGCCTCAAGGTCGATAAATAAGTACGCATAAATCCTGGGGATTGTGAGAACTTCTGCCACATATCAATGGCCCAACGATGTTCTTTTTCTTGATGAAAACACCCTTCAACCCGCGGCTTTAAAATGATTTCTCCAAAATACTTAAAGAGTAACTCCCCGACTACCGGAATATTGATAATCTTCTGGGCATAATTCACTTTTGATGGCCAGCCAGCAGGGCCTACAAAGACTAACTTTGTAACTTTTTCTTGTTTATTTCTAGCATATTCAGCTGCGATAATGCCGCCAAATGAAGAACCGACTAAAGACACTCTGTCAGCCCCAACTTCACGTATGACGCTATCCAACTGCTCTGTAAACACCGATAACGTTAAATCAACATCAGGGCGGCTTGAAAAACCTCGGCCAAATAAATCGTAAACAACCACCTTATAACCGGCGTTGACCAACGGAGCTACATTTGGATCCCATTGCTCAACATAACCATTCGATGCCGGAATGAGAATAATCGTTTTTTGATTATTTTCTCCATATATTTGATAGCGAGAGCTCCCTAATTCTGATTTTAAATATCGTTCATTAGACATTTCCCTTGCTGATATAAAGCGTGAATAATCTTCATAATAATAGTCCAACGTACCGACAATTATTATTAATATAATGCCAGCATCCCAATAAAGTTTCTTTACCTAACATCTCCTTTACAAATTTAAATGACTAAAATACTCATTTAGCTGAGCACCTTGATGTCATGAGCTTTAATACATAAAATGTCACTAATAAATAAAGCACGGTGGCGACATGCTTATAGAGCACTTTCAATGGAGCATCGGCTTGATAGGCTAAAACGCCATCAGTGACAGGCATAACAACACCAAAAATCGCGCACCACATTAAAATTGAGTATTGTTTTTTTATGATAAGCAGGCCAAGTACCAAAGTAATAAAAATCGTGCGAGACCCATATATTATTACCCAGTCCGCGTCTAAATAAGAAAACAACTCAGTTCCTCTCACAGTTGCAAAACCGGATGGTTCAAGATAAGAAAAAATACCATAAAACCCTTGCAGCAACGCCATAAGTGATACGAGTATTATCGCTATCACTTCTATTTTAGATTTAACCACTTTAAGTACCTCAGTCGTTCGTAAAGAGAGTAATTTTTATTATCAAGCAAAATCAATACATATACACTATAGATTTAACAGTTAGTTACATTATTCATATATTGTCATTGTTTTTATTTTATGATCTTCATCAACGCAGCCCTGTATAACTCTTTTTTGTCCAGTACTTCATCGAATTCAGCCCGTACAATAAGCCCTTCAATAAAGGTCATAATCATTTCTGATTTTTCATAATACTGCTCCGTTTCAACTCCGAGCGCTTGACGTATTAATTCTAGTAACCAACGCTTATGCTCTAACGCGATACCACTAATCGACTGATCCACTCTTTTAAACTCCGCCAAGGCATGCATAAACATACACCCTTCAAAATGTGATAAAGAAAACCACTCAAAATGCCAATCTAAAATAGCAAACACTTTATCTTCACTACTTTTCACGCTACAAACAGCCTCCTCTAATGAGGCTTGAAAGCGATCATGGCGCCGTGTTAACACAGCTTCAACCAAGCCCACCTTGTCGCCAAACCGTCTATAAATTGTTGTTTTCGATACTTTTGCTTCATCTCTGATCAAATCTACTCCAACCGAGTTATATCCATTTCTATTAAACAGATCCTCAGCGACATCCAAAATATGCTGTTCTACTTTCATCTAATACCCTAAAAAATTGCTTGCACAAAGGTGTACAGATCTGTACCTTTTGGTGGGAGTGTACAGATCGGTACACTTGATAATAACACATTATTGTGAACGTTAACGTTACAAAAGTATTGATAATTTGGAGAATGTAATGAAAAAGCTATCCGGCGGTGGTGCACTCCCACCCAAAGTAAATTTTATCGAGCTACTTAGGGGTTTTGTTGGCGGGTTTGTTGGTATTTTGGGGCTGTGCTTTATAACAAGTATTGCAGGCTACCCGCTACTTATGGCGCCGTTTGGCGCGACTTGCGTCATCTTATTTGCAGCAGCAGCCTCTCCGTTGGCGCAACCGCGTAATGTGATTGGAGGTCACTTTATTTCTGCATTAATTGGCATCCTTGCCCTGCTGACTTTTGGCACAAATCCCTGGGTAATGGCTTTATCTGTGGGACTGGCTATTGTAGCTATGCAATTTTTCAGAGTTGTACACCCACCCGCAGGTGCAAATCCACTCGTCATTCTAATGGCCGGAAGTTATCACTTTGACTTTTTAATTTTCCCTGTACTGATTGGCAGCATATTTCTCGTCGGTATTGCTTCATTAATTAACAATATTGGTTTAACGAAAAAATGGCCTATCTATTGGTATGGCTCCTCAAGCAATCAACAGTAACTGACGAACTAGGAGCAATGACATGCCAACTCTAACCATTCATACCAATCAAACTCTACTACCCACAATCAAATCTAAACTGGCAGATTCATTAGTCACAATCACCAGTATGTATTTAGGCAAGCTTCCAGCCTTGACCAATATCGTCATCCATGAAAATTGTGGAAGCTGGTACTGCAATGGACAATCGACCTCTGAGTTTCAGTTTTCCTTAAATATTATCATCACAGAAGGAACCAACAACCCACAACAAAAAGCACAATGGTTAAAGCACTCATGGCAATTGTTTGAAGAGATCTTCATTAACTTACATAACAATCCAAATTACATATCCATCCAAGAGATCCCAGCGACCGACTGGGGCTACAACGGACAGTCGCAAGCGGCAAGACTACAAAAACAAGGAGAACACAATGAAGTTTAACTCACCACCTGAGCTTAATGACCGTATTGTCAAGTTAGGGTTTTCTAGTGATATCGCGATACCCGCCGATATTGATTTCAGCCCTTATCAACCAGGGCTTAGGGAAGGCGTTGATATTGCAGTGCTGTTCGATGAAACATGTGCAAACCCAGAAGGCGCAGACTGTGCTTTTTTACGCTATCAAGCAGGGGCATTTGTCCCTGGACATGTTCATATGGGCTATGAAACCGTACTCGTTTTACAAGGTGATTATATTGAGAATGGCCAAACATTTTCGCCAGGTTCTTTCATAGTACGTGCCCCTGGTACGTGCCATAGCATGGCATCGACAAATGGTTGTTTGATTCTTGCCTCTAGATATAAACCGGTTAAACAGCTTACGGAGTATAAATAGCATGGAGATCGTCACAGCTAGCTATGTAGCAAGCCAAGTAAATAGTGATAGCACCGTAATACCCGGTGGCTTTGGGTGTTGTGGACACCCTGATTTATACACCCATGCCTTACGTCAGAGGTATGAAAATGAGGGAAAACCCAAATCTCTCACTTTATTATTCGCATCTGGTGCCGGTGATAAGCAAGGAAAAGGGTTAGACCAACTCGCAGCTAAAGGCATGATTAAAAAAGCCATTGGGGGTTTTTGGGGGTTTTGTCCTGCGTTAACCAATGCAGCTCGACAAGGTCTGATTGAAGGACACAATTGGCCGATGGGAGTGATCAGCCACTTATTTCGGGATATTACTCGAGGCGCATTAGGCCACATCACACACATTGGCTTAGGAAGCTACATCGACCCAGATATTGGGGGTGGTTGTATCGAAAACCATGCCCCCTCTCTTATATCTAAATTAGAAATACAAGGTCAACAGCACCTATTTTATCCCGCGTTTTCTATCGACTTCTCGCTTTTACGCGGCACACGTGCGGATGAAAAAGGCAATATCAGCATGGATGAAGAAGTTGCATATCATGATGCACTGCTGCAAGCGATGGCAGCCAAAAACAGCGGTGGAAAGGTCGCTGTACAGGTCAAAGAACTTGTGAAGGCACTGCCATGTCAAGACGTACATATTCCAGCTCATTTAGTTGACTTTGTGACCATTGCTCAAGACCCGCTAGACCACTTACCCAGCTATGGTGAGCTGACTACTACAGACCACCAACCTGAGCCTGAAAACATCGCTAAACACTACATAGTTCAGCGTGCTCTGCATGAACTCCCACAGACTAGAGCTTGTATTAATTTAGGGATAGGTATACCCGCACTGCTCGGGAAATATATTAACAAAACGCAGACTGACAATAGCTTCACAGTTGAATCAGGCATATTTAACGGGCAACCAAAGTATGGTTTGTCTTTTGGTGATTCATCAGAGCCCGACGCCATTATAGGCCAGTCTGATTTATTCGCATATTACGACGGCGGCGGCGTAGATGTTGCCTTTCTTGGTTTTGCCGAAATAGATGCCCAAGGTTGCGTTAATGCCAGTTTACTGGGCCAACGAATGACCGGAGTCGGTGGATTTATCAATATTGCACAATCTGCTAAAAAACTGGTTTTGTGTGGCACCTTAACAACAGGCGCTTTGCATGCAGCGCAAGAAAACGGCCTCTTATGCATTAAAAATGAAGGTAATATCACAAAATTTGTGTCACACGTACAGCAAATCACCATCGACTTAGCTCACCCTACATATCGTAATAAAGACGTTATCATCATTACTGAAAGAGCCACCTTTAGCTTTAAAAACAAAGTATTAACTGTCATGGAAATTTCGAAAGGATTTAGTATTGCAGACTTACAACAGCATATAAATTTTCCAATTTCTGTTTCTCCATCACTCACCACAATAAACATCAGGCAGGTGCTCCATGAACTCTAAAATTGCAATCATCGGTGGAGGAGCTTCAAGTATTGCCTTTATTGATGCCTTTATAGAAAAGCAAACATCGAACTCTCCTAGTCCGATTCATATTACGGTGTTTGAAAAATCAAAAGACTTAGGTCCTGGTAATGCGTACCAAGGCGATGCAGAGTCAAATTTACTTAATACCAAAGCTGGCTATATCACCATCTTTAAAGACAAACCAAGTGATTTTTTTCAATGGTTAACACTCTATCGATACCGCTGGCAACCTCTTTATCCCAATTTACAAGTGGCTGAAAACAGCTATGCCCCTCGCCCATTATTTGGGATGTATATGGCAAATGCATTTGACCGAATCGTCAAAAAAGCATTTATGAAAAATATCATCGTCAAAGTCATAAGAAGCGAAGTTATTCAATTAACTGAAAACTCTGATCCACTGCCTATTACATTGAAAACACTTTGCCAGCAGAGCTTTAAATTTAACAGCGTCATTGTGGCGTGTGGTACGCTCTCAAAATCGCCATTTTCGCCGCCTATTAACTCTCAAATTCACCATACCCCCTACCCTATTTCAACATTACGCCGTAACATTGAAAAAAGTGACAGCGTTGCCATTATTGGTGCTCGCTTAAGTGCAATAGATGCTGTTATTGGCTTAATTGAGAATGGTCATCATGGAAAAATAACGCTTTTCTCAAGAAGCCATTTATTTCCATTTGTACGAGGTACTCAAGGACGATATAAAAACACCTATCTATCTGCTGAGTTTATCACTCAACACTATACCTCCCTGACTTTGTCACAACTGAGCCAATTGTTTATAAAAGAAATGTGCCATTATCAGCAGATGCACCCTCAAGAGTGTAGTGAAGATATAGTTTTTCCACCGACCCCCATTAAAGACCTCAGCAAGTTTCTCTCATCAGAAATGGCAAAAGCCAATCAAAATAGAGGTTGGCAAGCGATTTTATATGACACAAACTCAATTTTAGCCCTCGTGTGGGAAATGCTCAAAGATGCTGATAAAGCGCGCTTTATGACGACTATGATGTCAGCAGCTATGTCTATGCGCGTGTCTATTCCATATGAAAATGCATCTAAAATCAAAAGTTATATCGACAATGGGCAATTAGAGTACATAGGCGGTGATACACAAATTGAAACATGTGCGAAAAACACCTTATCGGTCAAATATCAAGGCGGTGTTTCACATGTAGACTCCATTGTGTATGCCGTGGGTAGCCCGCGGGATATATATTTATCTGACTCAGAACTCATTCGTAATATGGTAGATACCAATATCGCAAAAGCCCATAAATTTGGTGGTATTGATGTCTGTAATACCAGCTATGCGTTACTCAATAAAAAAGGCAAACGCAGTGCATCAATATACGCAATTGGTGAAGTCACACATGGGTGCTTTTTATTTACCAGTGCATTAGATATTATTGTTAAACATGCGCATAATTGTGCAAAGAGTGTTCATCATGATTTGAATACATACACTCAGCATGCTTTAGCTGTTTAACTTAATAATAAAAATTAGGAAACTATTATGCTAGAAACTTTCAACCCTACGCCGCGTATTTTAATGGGGCCTGGGCCTTCAAATGTTTCGCCAAGAGTCTTAAGCGCATTAGCTAAACCGACCATAGGCCACTTAGACCCTCAATTTATTAAGTTAATGGACGAAATTAAGCAATTGCTGCAATATGCATTTGTCACCAGAAACGAATTTACTATCGCACTCTCTGCACCTGGTTCTGCAGGTATGGAAGCATGTATCGTCAACTTAATTGAGCCAAACGATAAAGTGATCGTCTGTGTTAATGGTGTTTTTGGTGGCCGCTTAAAAGAAAACATTGAGCGAGTTGGTGCGCAAGCGATTGTCATTGAAGATACTTGGGGGGACCCCGTCAGTGTAGACAAAGTAGAGCATGCTTTTGCAATACATAAAAATGTCAAAGCACTGGTTTTTGTGCATGCTGAAACATCTACAGGCGCTTGCTCTGATGCAAAAACCCTATGTAATATTGCCAAACAAAACGATGCTATCACCATTGTGGATGCGGTAACATCGTTAGGGGGAAGTGAGCTCAAAGTCGATGAATGGGGAATAGATGCCGTTTATTCAGGCTCTCAAAAGTGTCTATCATGTGTACCGGGTTTGTCACCGGTTAGTTTTAGTCCAAAGGCGGTCGAAATCCTAAAAAGCCGTAAGACAAAAGTGCCAAGTTGGTTCTTAGATCAATCTCTCGTAATGGGTTATTGGTCTGGAGAAGGGAAACGCAGTTATCATCACACCGCTCCTATCAATTCACTCTACGCACTGCATGAATCATTGCTTATGCTGAAAAATGAAGGACTAGAACAAGCTTGGTCTCGTCATGCACAATTACACCAACGCCTCAAAAGTGGTTTAGCGCAATTAGGCATTCGCTTTTTGGTGAATGATGCACATCAGTTACCTCAATTAAATTCAATTTTAATACCTGAAGGTGTCGACGATGCACAAGTGAGAACACATTTGCTAAATAAGTTTAACCTTGAAATAGGTGCCGGTTTAGGGCAGCTTGCAGGAAAAACATGGCGCGTAGGACTCATGGGTGCTACCGCCAACGAACAAAATGTCGCTTTACTGCTGACGGCATTAAAGGAAGTGCTTGTATAAACCCACAGCGAATTGCATGAGTAAATCGTGACGGTAAAAGAAAGTATCACTTGCGGTACTTTCTTTTACCACCTTGTATTATAACGTGGATAAGTTGATAGGATGTTTTTACGTGATATTTAAAATAAACGAACGCATAACAGGTAGCAGATCGTTTTATGTTCCGCTTAATTCACTTAGAAAACACCATTAGAATTTGCAATATTACCGCCATTCACTAGTGCATAAATCCTCATTGACAAATCAAGCGCTTGAATAGAATCCCAGTGCTCAACAATTTTTCCTTCCTCAATACGCCAAGTATCAATGATATTCATGCCTTTTTGGTCGTTGCCTCTATCCTCTTTATGTAGGGTAACGTGAGAGTGAAAAATGACATGATTGCCATCAACATAAATATGCTTAACGTCATAGCCGTACTCAGGATAATCTTCGACAAATTCTTTTAGAAAATCCACTAAACCGGTCACTTTGTCAGGTAAGTTTCTATTATGCTGTACATAAGTGCTGTTATTATATTGCGCCATTATGTAATCAAAATTATGATTATTCATAAGATTTTGCACAAAATCAGTGAGTATTTGCGCATTTGACAACTCTTGTTCTGTCCAGCTCTCTTTCTTAAGTGTTGATAGGTCAATATTTAACCCTTCTTTCACCTGACCGTATGCCAAGCTGCTCACAAATAAGAAAATAGAAGGAATAAGTACTTTTAACATAGGTCGCTCCAATGGCTGTTTTACTTAAAATGGTATATATTAGTAACCATAGTAATTAAGAGTAACTATAGTTACAAGAAGGCACCAAAAACTGGGTTAGGCAGTTTTTGGTAACCAGTCATCGTAAAAAGAGACTTTAAAATGGCATCAGATAGACGTGTTTTTCACAATAATGAAGCGTGCCCAGTACGCAATGTTGTCGCACAAATTGGCGATAAATGGTCACTGTTAATTTTATTCGCTTTGACAGATGGTGCAGAACGATTTAACGCGCTTAAATCTAGGATTGAAGGGATATCTCAGCGTATGTTGACGCAAACCCTTAGAGACTTAGAGCGAGAAGGTTATGTTGACAGAACTGTTTATCCTGAGGTGCCTGTGCGGGTGGAGTATGCTTTAACCGAAATGGGAAGAGACATTGTAAAGCCTTTATACGACCTTGTTGTTTGGGCGGATAAACATCAGCCCAAGATTGAGCAAGCAAGAAAAATATATGATAAAAAAGTTAGCTCGACTTAATTTTAACCCACTGAGAAACCATAAAGCACTCTGTATGTCGTGATCAAATTGCGTTGGCCATTACTCAACTAGTGGGGTTGTAGCCACCGACCTCTATCGGGTAGAAGTTTTACTCACCTAAATCAAAAACGTACGCAGCACCAGATGCATCACCATTGTCATCACGATGAGGCACTGCCACTATCGCTGTATTATCTGAGAAGGCTATATTCCAACCAAATCGGTCTTCTGGCACACCATCACTGGCCACTATTTTTGATCTATAACGCCATAAACCACGCTCTTTTTTGAATACGTACAGCGCCCCGGCATTACTGCCATTCACGTCATGGTGCATAGCACTAATTAAGGCGGTCTCTTTATTTAATGCCACACCCCGAGCAAACCGGTCATCCGCTTTACCGTCCGGTGCGACTAACTTTTGTGTTTGAATCCACTTGCCTTTTACTCGTTCAAATATATAGGCCGAGCCCGCATCAGTGCCTATGCCCTCAACGTCGTCTCTTCTAGCTGAGATCAATGCCGTATCGCCAAGCAAGGCCACTCTCACGCCAAAAATATCGACTTTTTCGCCATCTGTTGCCGTTAGCTTGGCTTGGTGATGCCAGTTTTTTCCATCAAATACGTAAGCATATACCGCCCCCGCCTGCTCGGCTTTTTCATCATGTAAATCAGCACCAACCAAAATCGTATCGCCGTCGATCGCAACACTTATCCCGAATAAATCACCATCAGCACCATCTTTTGCTGTGAGTTTAGTATGAAAACGCCATGCACCTTTGTCTCGCATGTAAACATAAGCAGCGCCTGAGTCATGCTCAGGTGCATCACTGTGTGGTGCGCCTATCACAAGAAAGCGTTCTGTCAGCGCTATACTTTGACCAAAAGCATCTCCTGATTTGCCATCATTCGCTGTTAATATTTGTTTTTGTGACCAAGAGTTAACTTCTTTCTCAAAGGCAAACACTGCGCCTGCATCTTCACCTTTATCGTCTCTTTTAATAACACCCAACATGGCTATATCATTTTTCAATGCCACATTACCGCCAAATGTATCATTGGCATACGCTGGCTTAGCGACTAATTTGGCCTGTTGTTGCCAACCACCAGCGCTCAAGGAATACACATAGGCAGCCCCAGCATCTTGGGTACTTTTAGCATCCGCTTTGTGTGCACCAACGAGGGCGGTGGTGCCATCAATAGCAACACTAAAGCCAAACTGATCGCCTGTTTTACCATCATCAGGTAACAATTTTTGCTGCTTAGCATAACTTTGGCTGATTGCTATCAATGCAAAACAAGATAATATTTTTAAACTAAAATTAAACGTCATCCATACTTTCCTTGTGTTAAATATTAGTACGCTCAGAATTGACATAAACCTAAGCTCGGCCTGTAATAAATTTTATGTATCTCTATGTAATTTTCTACCATAATTTCAAGCATGTCTATCCCTGATGAAAGTGCACTTACAATACCTATCCTTATTTAATGGTTTGACTTACTACAAATGATCTAAGACGACTATACTTGAACAAAACCTCGGGAATTGTAGTTATGTTTCTTACTAGACTTTTATACGCAAGCACCGCTTCAGAGCAATTTAAACCACTCGACATTGAGGATATCTTAACTAAAGCTAGGAAAAATAACGGTACGCTGGATATCACCGGTATGCTTTGTTTTAGTAATAATTATTTCCTCCAATCGATTGAGTCATCCCGCGCTAATGTAAATGAGCTTTATCATAAGATATTAAACGATAAACGGCATTCGAATATTACTTTACTCGATTATAAAGAGATATCTGAACGAGAATTTGGCAATTGGTCTATGTCATATGTGCCTGATACGAGTTTAACAGCATCTCTTAACCTTCGATTCTCTGAAAGTAGCATTTTCAATCCCTATAAAATGTCAGGTGAAAGCGCCCATAAAATGATGTTAGAGCTCACAGGCGCACTTCACAACGTGACGTAACACTGAGGTTTCAAGCGCTCGTGCGTGATCGCCACAACACTTGACTTATCCACGCTTTATAAAATCATCATTTGTTACAGCCAGCGCATCATCCGCTGACTCGCCATTTAACATTGAGCCCGTGTCTAATGACAAATATATTCATCTGGATACACCACATCAAACTCAATCACACTATAGCGATAGTTGAAATGCGTACATTTGAAATAAAGCCGATGTGAATTAAACTCAGAACTATAATCCTTTGGATCAGGTTTCCCCCATATTTCATATTACCCTTTCTATTTCGCTTTCACATGAGGTAAGTGAAGTTCCATTTGTACATTGCATCTCTCGTACGGCGACACTGCGCCCTCTATGGGTTTAAAACCTAACTTTTCATAAAGCTTAAGTGCCGGCACCAATACTGTATTACTTTCTAAGTAAAGGCGCTTTACCTTCATCAAAATTGCTCTTTCGATGATTTTCTTACCTAAAAGTAAACCAACACCTTTACCTTGAACGTCTGGTGATACAGCCATTTTTGCAAGCTCATAGTTATTATTATCGATTTTTATCAGGGCGCAACAACCAACAGCTCTCCCTTTATCCAATGCAATGAGAATAGCGCCTGATTGATTTAATATATAACCCTCAGGATCATTTAATGCATTATAATCTGGTTCTTCTAACGTCCAATATTGGCTGATCCACTCAACATTTAACGCTTTGAAAGCGTTCTGATATTTTGGTGCGTAATCTACAATATGAATGTCGGCTTTATCTTCATTCACTCTTGAACTTATTGGACGGAACCTTAAATGCCTATCAATGACCGTTAATGCTTGCCACAGATCAATTCCCGTTTCCTCTGTGAGCTGCTTCATCGCAAAATCAATCGCTTCACATTGGTTTTGCATTGCAGGAAGCATAGCGAGTGCCCTCTCATTCAACATCACCAAGGTGATACGGGAGTCCTCATTAGATTTATAACTGTCAATTAAATCAGCAACTTTCATTTCTTTAATAATCTTACTGACCGATACATGAGAATGACTTATTTTCTTCGCTATATTCACGACCGAATCAGCCCCAGTTGATGCAAGCACATAAAAGACTGGAAACCATTTAGGTTCGATCTCAAAGCCAAATTGCTTATAGGTGTTTTCTGCATCTTTGGATACTTGTGTGGCAAGGTGTCTTAAGGTGGTCCCTAAAGCAACATGCCCTAACTCATTATATGGCTTCATGATAAAACTCCGTAACTAGTTACACATATATTAGTTACAAGTGTGAGAGCCTGTCAAATGAATTTTCTATCAAGCTATTTTTATGGCTGAATTTGCAGTGAAAGGTAATAAAGATATTCAGTCGTAGAGTTCGAGCCTTCATCTAAGGCGTATAACTCGCGTAAACATGAGGTACGGCGCATTGAGCTATTTTTATGGCTAGATTTGTGAAAGGTAATAAAGATATTCAGTCGTAGGGTTTGAGCCTTCATTTAAGACGTATAGCCCGTATACGCCACGTACACATATGAACAGCGAAGTGAAACGTAGATCATTAAGCTATTTGTGGGCTAAGCAGAATGAATATCCACGTTATTCATATTTAATTGTTCGTATGATGAAAGTAATGAATCAACCTACTTATTCAAAAATCACCTTTTATTAACTTTAAAAACACATTGATTCACAAAAAAACACCATATACAATAATGATTCTCATTTACATGAAAGGATAATTACTAAATGAAAATAATTTCTATACTGCTCGTTCTGCTTTTTTCCGTACCGGCTTTAGCCAAAAAACCAATCCGTGTCGTAGACATAGGGGTGATAGGATTGGCCTCTCACGACCTATTTCAGTGGAATGCTGAAACACGTGAAAACGACGAAAATGGCCGCTTTGATTTAAGCACTATTTTTGACTATGCCAATGGCACGCGAATTTACCAAGGAGGGAATCCCAAAAACTCTTCAAATGCTGCTGTCTATTCAATCACGCAAAACCTGGTCAGCTTCTATGTTGGTAAAAAGACCACACTACTTATGTCACGAGAAGTGAGCGAAGCACAAGCACATACCATTGCGCGACAGCAAACTCTCGAGTTCTTCATCGGGATGGTTAAAGAATCTTATGAACGCTTTACGAATAAAAGGTTTCCTAACTACGCCCTTGCACTGCCTGTAAATGATGATGAACAAGCCGTGATGCGCGCACTACACGATATTTTACCAGGAGAAATAAACGTCAACCGAAACCTAACACAGAGTAAATTGCAAGTTACCGACTTCAAACTCGCCATGAATCAACTATCACCTACAGAAATGCTGCAAAACGTGAGATTTTTTGATGGTGCTTACGATGAAGAATACTTACATGTTGTAATCCCAGGATTTCCTGATCCACAAATCATCAATTTAAAAGAAATAGACCACACCTTTATCGCAGAACAAACCAATTATAACTTAGATAATATGCTTCGAGAGTTGCATGTTTATGGGAAGTTTCCTTTCTTCGGCAATCTTGTTGAATTCACCAGTTTTGGTTATCACCTAGAAAACCTGTTTGCAAAAGGCATATGTAATAAATACGCAGACGGTAGCGCTAACCCTTGGAGTACCCTTTCAATAGCGTGCTATTAATAACGAGTCTTGAACATGCTTGGGACAGGCATAACTTTACCACAGCTTATGCCTGTCTCTGCGTACTCTAGTGCACCGAATACGCTCGTATTGAGGCACTTTTTAGTAACGGGTTAACGGAAAAGCACTGCTTATTATTGGCCCAGCTAGGTCTGCCGCGGTGAATGGGATACATCCCGATAAAAATAACGCTCACAAATACTTGGATTAATCCGCTTAATAATGTGTGATATCGACGCAACCACCAGCACAGAGAATACCAATCTTCCCCAAAATATCGTATTAAAGTCAGCGCCTATTAGCATGATCAACAGCGTATCTTCAATTAAACTATGGAGCAAATTGAGCAACATGATCGCAGTGAATACATCTCTCGCTGAGATATGTCCCTGCTTCGCTTCATTGATCAATAAGCCGCCACCAAACGACAAACCAAGCGTGATCCCGATAATGGTTAAGTTGGTTGCGTCCTTGCTGATCCCGAGCAGTCTTAAGAACGGCCTTAACAAGATTGCCATGAGTTTTTCAACGCCTAGTACCTTTAAAATTTTGAGTAGCAGTAATAATACTGAGATCACCATAAAGATAACGGCAAAGCTCTTGAGCTGTTCAATAGCCCAAGCAAGATAGCTAATGTCTCCCGATACTTCAGGTTGCCATAGCACGGTCGCAGAGTAGTTAAGCAAGTCCCCGTATTGATAACTGAGGTTGAGCAGCCATGCCAACACCAAGCTTCCACCGACTCTCACTGACAAGGTAGCGAGCCAACTCACACCTGCCTTTTTAGCTATCGCCCCCTCGATCGGCAACGAATGCGCTAGCAGCATCATGCTACCTAAAACGGAGGCTTGAGCAACCGTTAAAGGAACATCGGAATTAATCAGCACGATCAGCCCCGCATAGATATTAATGAGTAAGGTTGTAGCCCATACCAGCCCCACTTCTTTAGGTAGTCCAACGCTTTCCATTATGGGGCTTAACCATTCGCTAAGGATCACGATCCCTCCAAGCTCTTCAACAACCTTTATGGCAATGATGATTGGGATCATAATTCGAAAAAGCGTCGAAGTGACATTGAAGATCTCTTTAAAGAGCTCTTTAAAAAATTGATAAATGGATTTCATTATTACACCCATGGTTCACTTGTATTATATGAGCACATCTTATCGTGATTAGTGCAATCAAAATTTCTAATTTATCTTTGAAAGTTACCTTTAATTTTTTAATTGTCGTAATATTAAAAATTATAGGTCGCTAAATGATACTTTTAAGAAATTATGGAAATAGATCGTATAGATAGACGCATTCTTGTAGAGTTGCAAAAAAATAATCGAATTCCTAATCAGAGATTGGCTGAGCTTATTGGTTTATCCCCGCCAGCCTGTTTAAAGCGAGTAAAGCGCTTGAGAAGCGAGGGCGTGATTGTTGGTGATGTCTCTATCATCAATCCTGATCTCACAGGCAATAAAATGACTATGGTTGTATCTGTGGAAATGGAGCGCGACCGAGGGGACATCTATCAGATATTTCGTCGCTCTATTTTAAATGCGGCAGAAGTAACTCAGTGCTACCAAATTTCAGGAAGCTATGACTTCATGCTGATAGTGACAGTGAAAGACATTCAAGCCTATGAAAATTTCGTTGAGAGAGTACTGCGAAAAGATTTAAACATTCGTAAGTTTCACAGCTCTGTCTCAATGAGAACCGTGAAATATAGTACAGTGGTTAACTTAGACGAGTCATAACCGCGAATTTAAAAACAGACGTACAGCTTTGAACCTTACAAAGAACCTAGTCGCAAGTTGCTGGCTGAGCACTTAAATTGCTTAGCCGCTGGCTCAGTCGTTGATGAATACCATAATTTAATCCTCTTCTAATCAAGGGAGCATTGATTGAAAAGCAGGTAAAAACGGCGCTACCTTATGTCTGCTCGATCTTACTTTGTAACTATTATTGGTTTTCACTAAGTAATGCTGAATAGCCACATATCAGACAAACTAAAAGGTTTTTTAAGTAATAAAAAATTGACTATCACCGCAGTCAAATAAAACTGTATTTCCTATTGGCTGTGATCCGGCGCATACTTGTTATAGGTTTAACTCGCGTTGTGATTTTTTGCTTAATGTTGAGCAAGCCTTACGATAAGACCAACTGATCAGCTCTAATAAATAGTCTGGATCAAATTCACTCACGTTAACAATTGTGACCCAATGAAAGCGATGCATGTACCGAGCTGGTTTTACACCAGGTTGATCTGTTAGCTCCAAAAACCTTTCAGGAGATACACGGACGCTAAAACGCCAGCGTTCTGGTTCACTTGTTTTGAAGTAAGCAAAGTTTCGCGCCCGTACTTTATATGTCAGTATATTCGAAGGCTCTCCTCTTTCGGCTACTGTAACGTCAGTAAAGCTCAGGCAAAGGTTTTTTACATCAGATACGTGCATGGCTTCTCCGAAACATTTAACGACCCTGTAGATTAAGCGTTTTAACATTATTTTTTATTAATGCCTCAACATTAGCCGAGTTCCTAGTTTGATTCAATCGTTGAGTCACTTTCTACTGTGCGCTTCATTATTTCATTTGAGGGCTGTTTTGTGCGTTTTTTTAGCTGAATACGTGGTTTTATTGAGGTTAAAAGAGCGACTCCTCTTTAATGTAAATCGATGATGTCATAGTCATTGATCTGACCTATAGAATCCGAGTAACTTACTGATTAATATAAAGTTAGATACTTATCTGCTGTCGAATAACTCATATTTAAAGCG
Source organism: Pseudoalteromonas sp. MMG013 (assembly GCF_018100885.1). Lineage (NCBI taxonomy): Bacteria > Pseudomonadati > Pseudomonadota > Gammaproteobacteria > Alteromonadales > Pseudoalteromonadaceae > Pseudoalteromonas > Pseudoalteromonas sp. MMG013. The sequence goes on from NZ_JAGJEE010000036.1 coordinate 53,462, forward strand.
AGTTAAGACTGCTTCGCCATACGCCTTTTATTAAGTGTATGGTGTTATGAAGCAAGTCATTTTCCACCTTTTAAGACCCCCATAAAGTCACTACCTTTAGTCATATTACGCTTCTCTTATGTGCATCTGTAATCATATGTAATGGCGAGCTTGAAGGAGATTTGCCACACTCACTTTCAACATACATCGTAAATACAAAAGGAACGGTATAAAACTTACCGTATTTTATGCCTGTCCCATTTCATTTGTACGTCCATTATTTTCTTAATGGAGGATGATAAAAGAAAGCAACATAACGATGCAAAATACATAAAACTCACCGTTTAATAAGGAGATAAAAATGTCTCACGTTGTATATAAAAAAGCACACTGCCTCGGTGGTCAAACACTTAACCAATACCGCACCGAGCAAATGAGTGAACCGCGCTGGAAATATGCTAAACAAAACCTGGGCATAACCAATTCTGATTTAGATAGTAACTTTGATTTCATCAATAGCGCAGTGTTAAACCGTGATGCTAATAACCAACTACTCCTCACTACCACTGGCTTATTTGGCCCCATAAGAACTGGCACATTAATCCATTTAGACCCTTTATCTGCCAATCAAGTCATCCAAAGTCAGCAAGCCCCTGTAAATCCAGAGGCTGATCTGATAACCAGACTCAACAAGCTGCATGATGAGCATACAGGCATACCGCCAAGTAACGACTTAGCGCTGTGTGTAAATGGTTTTTGGACATCCGCGACAAATGGCGCAGGAATAACAGGGTTAGACGGATCCGCCAATGTTTTTGGTAGTACAGGGCAACTGATCTGCGATGTTGACGAACTTAATTTCCCTTTACTAACGTATGGTACTACCTGTGAGTCACAACACACCTACTTAGACACTTTAGCCTATTATGGTGGCACCTTATTGGCACCAAAAGAAGAATTTGCGCTCGGCTTTAGCCAAGATTTATGGGGTATTCAATACGATCAAAAACTACCTCAGTACATCGCTGACTATCAATTTAGTGCAAAAAAAGCGGGGGGATTATTTGTCGAACATCATCCTTTTCCGCACATTTGGTTGCCTGCTCAAGGAAAAGACCCCGCATTTGGCAATCACACGGTTTCTCGTATTTTACTCGGACGCAGGCTAGATAGAACGCATGAAGACAGTTACTATCGCCCAGTCACAATACAGCAATATCATTTTACCATGTTTGAAATTCCACTAGACGGCAGCGCGCTTGCCATTCGGCCGCAATGCATCCATAACGATAGCTTTACCGAAGGCGCACAAACCGTATTTTTGGCAAATACACCTGCCAACACCGTTGCTTTACGCCACAGTGCACCTATTAATAAAATGTCAGCGGGTGGTACGTCTGTATCTCATTTAGAAGAATAATAAATCTTTAATTGCGACGACTTACATATCTGAAAAGCCAATGGAGATAAGTAACGTCGTTGCTTGCCCGTCTATCGCATTTTATGCCTGTTTCATCAAATCATAACGATCGTAGTCATTAATTTAAAAAATATTCATAAAACAACTGCATATTAGGCTATCTCATCTTATGTACTGCCTTTTGAATCTAGGAACTGTCTAGTGAAAGCTGGGAAGTCCAATGAGTGATGCATCCATTTCGCCATAATTAGCACGCCAATTGTTAAAAGTAGCGCTACTCATGCCATGTTCACGACATAGTTCTGGAACAGGAATGCCCGATTCTGATTGTTTTAAAATAGCCATTATTTGGCTGTCACTAAATTTTGATTTTTTCATGTAGATCTCCTTCGTCTAACTTACGAGAAAATTCTACAGCAGTCCCGCTTAAAATTCTTGTTACATGGCCTATACTTTTTGACCATTTTCATAATGATAATGCTCTTGGCGAGCAGTTGTAAACCCGCCTACAAAATTAGGCTGTTTACTTTTTTCGGCTAACTTTTCCGGTTTAATACTATGCATATCGTTGGCAACAGCCCAATCAAGGACTCCCTGATCTAAAGGATATTTGGTAAGGATACCGGTGAGTTCATTTTGAATAATCCACGCTTCTGCTAAATTCAATTGACTGAATATACCTCCAGAAAAATTAGCATTGTTTCGATTGAATACCCAGACTGATTCCATTCTCTAAACTCCAGAGGACATATAACTATTTAGTATTTATGCGGCACGTTGTTTGTGCTACATAATCGCTTGTTGGACTGAGCCGCTACCTGCTCGATGTGTCAGAGTTGGTGTTATTTATGCTATGGGAATTTGCTTTTAGTGGCATAAGGTGTTTTATGCCTATTTTATCGGCTTATCTTTCATGCTTAAGCCATCCCAGCATTACTCAGTACGTTTTATCTTGCCATTAGAGCTAATTTTCGCTGACTTATCAATGATATTTTCACCGCGCACGCACTTTTATAGCTCAAACACTTAAGCAGATTAACCCTTTGATTTAATTCAGTAAGCTCTGCAGCTAACGCGTTCGTGCTAATTTCATGATCTCTGCACTTGAATTAACCACTTCGCTAAATCGTAAGAACCCTGTTTTGCATACTTCATAAGGCCAGTGTGAAGATGGTAAAGAAATTTGTGCCTGTCCCATATTACTATAATGGCCGATGTAAAATGTGCTTAAACAAGAACCAAATACTGTTTATCTGTAACTTTTGACTTGCCCGAGAAAGCCTGAGAATC